>JALJPA010000113.1 GCA_022969215.1 Colwellia sp.
TAATGGTGTTAGGTAAAACCTTTAATGCAGAACAAGCATTGAGTTATGGTATTGCTAACCAAATTTGTCAGCCAGATGAACTTATTGCTCTTACCGAAGAAATTGCCCAAGCGATTGCCAATTTGCCGGTGGATGCGGTAATGACAAGTCGACGCTTAATTAGACAAGGTCAGAAACTAGCGTTAAGCCAAGCCATCAGCGATGAGAGCCAAGAGTTTGTTCGCTTAGTTAATACCGATGAATGTAAAAACATCTTAGCTCAGTTTTTTAAATAAAGTGCGATGATTAGCTACTATACCATTGAACACTAAGCATATTGCTTAGTGTTTTTATCTCGACAAAGTAACCAGATAACGACAGCCATTAATAATATTGGCCAAAATACACCGATAGTCACCATAGCAATGCTACCAAATAGCACCAGAACAATAAAAATAAGACTACCAAAAACACTCAAGACAATTGCTAGGGCAATTACCACTAATAACACCACTACTAAAGCTGAAACACCTATGGCTTTCAACGGCTCAATGACTTCACCATCCATCATCACGTGCAAGTTCATTAATTCCAACATGCCGACGCCAAAAACATAAGTTAAGAAAATAGTCGCCAAAATGGCCAATGTTAAAGATTTTAAGAAGCTCATGCTTTGCTCACTTATCTATATGAATGCTAATGGGGATAAACTAGTAATACTTACTGTTAGGTAACAACATACTTGCTACTACATAGGCAACACCTGTGACTACGGGTAACATAATCAATGCAGCAATTGCAGCAATACGCACAGCTAAGCGTGGAAAATCATAATGCTTGGCAATCCCAGCACAAACACCGGTTAATTTTTTATTTACTATGTCTTTACATAATGTTTGACGGACATTCTTTATAGTTGAATATTCTCTGTCGTATCTCATGGGAACTCCTTAGTTTTACGGTATTACTTTGCACCTATTACTTTTCTAGTGTAATAAAATGAAAATGGCTGCCCCCGTAAACGAGGGACTTTAGGCTAACTTTTTAGGTTTATGCTTTCGGTCTAGGCTCTTGTTAATACATTAACCATTAACGACCTTTTTTTTCATTTCGGCTAATTCAGCTTCGACGCTATCGTCTTGCTCTAATTCAGATATTTGCGTAGATAAGTCTTTGTTCTCAGTTAAGTCATAAGACTCAACTTGCGCTTCAAGATGGTCAATTTTTTGTTGATAACGTTCAAATTTAGCCATCGCTTCATCAATATTGTGAATAACGGCTTTTTCTCGTACTTTCAACCTTACTTCCGCTGACTCTTGACGAAGTCGTAAGGCATCTTGACGACGCTTAGCTTCATTTAGTTTGTCTTGCAAGCGTTGGGCATCTTCTTGAATGGCGCTTAACAAGTCAGTTAATTGGCCATTTTCACCATCGAGTTGGGTTAATTCAGCTTGGCACTTATGTTTTTGTGCCAGTGCTGATTTAGCCAGGTCATCGCGAGACTTGCTCAAGGCTATCTCTGCCTTGCTATGCCAGTGTGCTACGCCTTCTTGCGCCGCTTTTACTTTTCTTGCTAATGTTTTTTTTTCAGCAATATTTTTGGCTGCGGTTGAGCGTACTTCAACTAATGTTTCTTCCATCTCGCCAATGATCAAACGAATCATTTTCTCTGGATGCTCGGCTTTGTCTAACATGCTGTTTAAATTTGCATTAACAATGTCGGTAAAGCGGCTGAATAATCCCATAGTTTTTCTCCTACTTATTTTTAAATTGAGTTTTAAAATCTAGTTTTAATATTCAGTAACAGGCACTAATTACTGGTTATTTTCTTTGCTTGTTACTTTAATCACTATTTTTTTTCGTTATGAACCGCGACTGTTACTTGTTTCACTTTTTGCTCTGCTGCTAACCAAGTTGTCGCACTATCCAGTGAGAAGTTGGCAGAAAATGTTTTAATTTCTTTATCAATGGATTGCTGTAATTGCATATTTAGTTCAGCAATCATTTTCTCTCCTTGGGCAACAACAAAGTCGCTTACGGCATTTTCAACAGTGGTGGCCGGTGCTGCATTAGCACTAGTGCTAAGCGTGGCGCCGAATAAAGATCCGATAAGTACTAACGCAAGGCTTACATCTTTAATTTTGCTGCTAGTATTTTTAGTCATGTTAAATGTGCTCATAATAAATTCCTTCTTGTGTAGTATCTGTTGGCTATAAAGTGGTGCTAGTTTCTAATGTTGTTATCTAACATCGTCTTGCTTGAGCTTAGTATTACAAGTGCTGTGCCAAAGATTATAAATAAAGCAAGTTGTTGATATTTAATGATAATTGTAAAAGTTATTTTGTAGGAGAAAATGGCGAAACTAAGTGGTTATTCATTTTTTAGCTAAATTGACTATATAGTTGGTTTATTTGACTAGCTGTAGTTTTGTTAGCCAACCTGCTCGGTTGTTTTTAAAAAAATTAGCGCTTGTAATTAAATAGACGATCGGTCTAATATGAATTATGCAATTAAATAATGATATAAAACGTCGGGGCAGACCGGCTAAATCTGGCCGAGATAGCGCACAAACCAAAGCCGAGCTGATAAGTAGTGGTGTTGAACATTTCACCCAATTTGGCTTTGCTTCATCAGGTTTAGAGCCGATATTAAAAAAAGTATCTGTACCTAAGGGCTCTTTCTACTATTACTTTGCCAATAAAGAAGTCTTTGGCCTGGCAGTAATTGCTCATTACGATGCTTATTTCTCCCGTAAGCTTGATACGCATTTAAATAATGGTCAGCTATTACCTGAGCAGAGACTAATGAGCTTTGTTGATGATGCTAAAGCAGGTATCGAGAAATATAATTTCAATCGTGGCTGTTTAGTCGGCAACCTTGAGCAAGAAATTGCGCTATTACCCGATAGTCATCGCGATAAATTGTCGACTGTGATGCAAGGCTGGCAAAGTAAGATTTCTGCTTATCTAAAAGTGCTTTCTCCGGATGCGCAGCAAGAGGAGTGTGATTCGCTAGCAGAGTTCTTTTGGCTTGGTTGGGAAGGGGCAGTAAGTCGCTGTAAGCTGGTTAAAACTACCCAACCCATTGATCTGTTTATCCACTATTTTCTACAACTACTAAGAAAGTAATTTTTTATTAATTAATAGACAGTCGGTCTATATTGGAGGTTCTATGTTTAAATGTTTACAGGTAGATAAAGATGAACACGGTTATCGAACATCTTGCACACAAATAGATGAAGATAGCTTAAGCCAAGGCAATGTCTTAGTGAAAGTCCTATATAGCACACTGAATTATAAAGATGCGCTAGCAATTACCGGTAAAGCCCCTGTCATTAGAAGTTTCCCTATGATTCCGGGGATTGATTTTAGTGGCGTTGTTGAACACAGTGAAAGTGATGAGTTTAGGGTCGGCGATAAGGTGTTGCTCAATGGCTTTGGTGTCGGTGAAAAGCACATGGGTGGTTTAGCACAAAAAGCCAAAGTAAACAGCGACTGGTTAATTCCTTTACCCGAAAGTATTTCTCCGCTACAAGCTATGTCGATTGGTACCGCAGGTTATACCGCTATGCTGTGTATTCTAGCATTGGAAAAAAATGGTATTACGCCCAAAAATGGTAAGGTTTTGGTTACTGGCGCTACTGGTGGTGTCGGTAGCTTTGCAGTAAAACTTCTGTCACTAATGGGTTACTCGGTTGTGGCCTCAACGGGTAGCAGTGAACAACATGATTATTTAACTAATTTAGGTGCTACTGAGATAATCGATAGAGCAGAATTATCAGCACCGGGTAAACCTTTAATGAAAGAGCAGTGGGCAGCTGCTATTGACTCTGTTGGTAGCCATACCCTGGCAAATGTTTGTGCCAGTATAAAATATGGCGGCGCTGTGGCTGCATGTGGTTTAGCACAAGGCATGGATTTACCCGCTTCTGTAGCACCCTTTATTTTAAGAGGGGTTTCATTGTTGGGTATTGATAGCGTCATGCGTCCTAGAGCAGACAGGATAGCGGCTTGGAAAAAATTAGCTGAATTGTTACCGGCAACTGAAATGCAATCAATAGCAGAAGTGATCGGCTTAGAGCAGTCTATCGAAGCAGCTAGTAAATTACTCAATGGTGATATTACTGGTCGTGTTGTCGTTGATGTTAATAGGTAGTTTCTAGATGAGGTCATGATTTTCAACAAGGGAGCTGCTGCTCAGGTAATATTAAGAAAATATTAACTTGAGTGGCATTGAATATCAGTGGCAGAGCCATTATCTTATGTTCATATCCTTTATATAAATGGAAACACTATGACTCACCCAATAATTGAAGATCTTACCAGTCGCCATACGGTAAAAAAATATGATGCCAGTAGAAAAGTTGCACCTGCCGACCTGGATATTCTATTTGAAGCCATGCGTCTTTCGGCCTCGTCTATTAATTCACAGCCGTGGAAGTTTATTGTCTTAGAAAGCGATGCAGCAAAAACGCGCTTGAGCAAAACCTTCGTCAATATGCATGAGTATAATAAGAAACATGTTTTTGATAGCTCACAGGTGATTCTTTTTGCTCATAATCCTAAATATACCCGTGACGATTATGCCAAAGTGGTTGATAAGGGCATTGCCGACAAACGCACCTTACCTGAAAATCGTGAAGCAGCATTTGGCGTGTATCTGTTTGCAGAGCTTAATACAGCTGAAGATGGTGATACTAGTACTTGGACCAAAGCACAAACATACCTTGCCTTAGGTAATACCTTGCATGTGCTGGCGCGATTGAAAATTGATTCAACACCAATGGAGGGCATTGATATTGAGCTGGTTAATAAAGAATTTAGCGAAGAGCTTGAAGGTTATCAGTGTGACGTCGCCTTAGCTATTGGCTACCATCATTCAGAAGAAGACTTCAATGCCAAGTTACCAAAATCACGCCTAGCCTTAAGTGATGTTTTAGTTCGCATTTAAAGTGAATGTTCTGTAATAGTGAAAGTGATTGATGCAGCAAATGGATGCTTGCTGCTAGATCATTGTTAATCTCAGCTAAAAATTGGTTTGATACCAATTTCATTAAATTATCGCCCACTTGTGCTAGTAAAAATACTCCAAGGCGGTGTTGCTCTCAATCACACACGCCAGCTATTGCTCAATCGAGCGCCTTGCTTTGATTTATTTTTCCTGAGCACAACAAGATCACCAACGTAATGAAACTGGTATTCAGCTGATTTTTCAGTACAATAATGATTCTTTCATTTTTCATTCTCGTGGCTATGCACTCAAACTTTAATTACTCGCTACAAAGCAGTAACAGCTTTAATATTAAGGCGAGTTGCTCGCACATTTATTTTCCCAGCACACTGGCTGAATTACAGCAATTACCTGAGTTAACCGCGGAACATTTCTATATCCTTGGTGAAGGCAGTAATACCCTCTTTGTTGAGCCACAAGCCCCGATTATTATTCAGCCGAAATTTAACGGTGTTAATATCCTTGAACAAGATGATCATTTTGTTGTTACTGTCGGTGCAGCAGAAAATTGGCATGAGTTAGTCTGCTTCTGTCTTGAGCAAGGAGTTTATGGTTTAGAGAATCTAGCCTTAATTCCAGGTAGTGTTGGTGCGGCACCTGTGCAGAATATTGGCGCTTATGGCGTTGAACTCGCTGATTATTGTCAAGAAGTACAATGGTATGAGTTTGCCAGTAAAACCATGCTTTTACTCACTAATCAAGCGTGTGATTTTTCCTATCGCGATAGTATTTTTAAGCAAGAACGCTATAACAAAGGTCTAATTACTCAAGTTACGTTTAAATTTCCTAAAGTATGGCAAGCAAATCTCAGTTATGCCGGCTTAGATGGATTAGCAAAAGATAGTACGGCTAAGCAGGTGATGGCACAAGTGATCGCCTTGCGCAGTAGCAAGTTACCCGATCCTAAAGAGTTACCTAATGCGGGCAGCTTTTTCAAAAACCCCGTTGTCAGTGCCGAAGACTTTGTCCAGTTACAACAGCAATACCCAAAGATGCCACATTACCCACAACCAAACTCTCAGGTAAAACTAGCAGCAGGTTGGCTAATAGATCAAGCTGGCTTAAAAGGTTTTCGTCATCACCAGGTTGGTGTTCATCAGCAACAAGCCTTGGTATTAGTCAATTACGGTAGTGAACTTGGCGGCGATATTGTGAGCTTAGCGAAATATATCCAGCGCCAAGTAGCGGATAAATTTTCAATATCGCTAATACCAGAAGTGCGGATGATCACCGAGCAAGGCGAAAGATCATTTTCATCATTGAGTGATGTTAACCCTATTGGGAATTGTGTTAACAGTAAAGCCGCTAACGGAAGTCTCACTAACGGAAAAAACAATGACTAAAACTGTAAAAGAACATTTGATAAAGTCATTAGCTGCTGGGCAATTTGTTTCCGGGCAGTTACTTGGTGATCAATTAGGTATTAGCCGTACAGCTATCGCTAAACATATTAAAGTGCTAACGGATATTGGCCTTGATATCTACAGTGTCACAGGCAAAGGCTATAAGCTGGCGCAGCCGCTTTATTTACTTGATAAAGAAAGAATCATCAGTTTATTGGCCATTGAGGCAAGCAAGCAGATTGACAAGCCAATCGACTTGCCACTGGTTGAAGTGCATAGCTTAATTGACTCGACCAATGATTACTTAATGAGACGCTTGCCCAATCAATTATCGCCAGGACAGGTTTGCTTAGCTGAATATCAGAGTGCGGGTCGTGGTCGTCGTGGTCGTCAGTGGATTTCCCCCTTTGGCTCACAAATTTACTTGTCTATGTACTGGTACTTAGAGCAAGGCTTATCAGCAGCGATGGGACTAAGTTTAGTGACGGCATTAGCGGTCAGTGACGCGATAAAAGCTCATAGTAATGTGCAAGTACAGTTGAAATGGCCCAATGATATTTATCTTGATGGCGTGAAACTCGCGGGTATTTTAATTGATCTTGAAGGCCAAGCGTTAGAGCCTAGCCACAGTGTTATCGGTATTGGTTTAAACCTACATATGCCGGAAGCCGCAGGTAAACTAATTGAACAAAAATGGACAGATTTACAATCACACAGCCAGGTGAAAATTGATCGAAACGCCTTGAGTGCTCAACTTATCAGTTGTTTACGCCAGCGCTTGTATCAATATCAGCAAACTGGTTTAGCGCCTATGTTAGATGAATGGCATGCATTGGATGCTTTTCTAAATAAGCGGGTCAAATTAATTACCGGCGAGCGCACTACTCATGGCATATGTCGCGGTGTGAATAATCAAGGTGCTTTATTGTTAGAGGTTAATGGCCAAATAAAACCAGTATACGGCGGTGAAGTGAGCCTGAGGATGGATGAATGATAATATTAATTGATATTGGCAATAGCCGAACCAAATATGCTCAGCTGAGAGAAGGACAATTATCAGTTACTTCGCAGCTTAATAATCAAGACTTTACCGTAGCCTACTTTGCTAAGCACTTTAGTCATGCTAGCCAAGTAGTTGTTGCCAATGTCGCTAAATCATCATTAACCACTGAACTGGCTAGTTGGTGTAGCGAGCAAAAAATTAGCTTTAAACAAGTGCATAGTGAACAGCAAAAAAATGCTTTGCTGTCGGCTTATCAGCAGCCAAGCACTTTAGGTATTGATCGTTGGCTAGCGCTATTAGGTACGATACATCTTTACCCGAATGAAAATGTCTTAATAATAGATGCGGGCACAGCCACTACCGTCGATTTTCTAGCAAGTAATGGTCAACATCAAGGTGGCTGGATATTAGCGGGTATCAAAGCACTATTTAACAGCATTTTAAGCCATAGCACCTTGGTGCATGCGGAAAATAGAACCCTACCTAGTTTAGCATTTGGCAATAACACTAGCGATAATGTTAATAATGCTTGTTGGGCTGCAACTCTAGGTATGATTGAACAAGCGATTGAGCAAGCTCAAGCATTAGCTAACATCGATCGTATTATCTTAACCGGTGGCGATGGTATGGCGTTAACAACGTTAGTGTTAGCACAGACCGGTGAAAAATTTATTGCCGTAGCAAACATCCAATTTATCGACAACCTTATTTTCTATGGTCTACAAGAATATTGCGAATAGTTGAGCAGTATTTTTATCGAAAAAAACGTAGTAAACATAGCTCATAAATTACTTATGCAGGGCTATAGTAAGCAGTTATCATTTATTTTATTAAACAGAATTAGGAATTATCATGAAAGCAGGAATTATTGGCGCAATGGAGCCAGAAGTTGCTATTTTAAAAGCCAAATTAAGCAATGCTAAATCAACAGAACATGCAGGTTATACCTTTCATCAAGGTCAATTAGCAGGCAGTGATGTTGTTATTGTGCAGTCAGGTATTGGTAAGGTTGCTGCGGCATTGGCAACGGCAATATTGATTGACCGTTTTGCTGTGGATTACGTGGTTAATACTGGCTCTGCTGGTGGCTTTGATAAAACACTGAAAGTGGGCGATATTGTCGTCAGTTCAGAAGTTCGTTATCACGATGTCGACATCACCGCATTCGGCTATGAAATAGGACAACTACCCGCTAATCCTGCGGCTTTTATGCCACATGAAGAGTTAGTTGCAGCGGCTAAAAAAGGCATTGAGCAATTAAATCAAACAGCTGGGCAAAGTATTCAAGCGATCACTGGTTTAATCACCACAGGTGATATTTTTATGACCAAAGAAGAAGATATTGCCAAAGCACGGGCTAATTTTCCTACTATGGCTGCGGTTGAAATGGAAGGTGCTGCTATCGCACAAGCATGTTTACAGCTTAAAACCCCTTTCGTTATTATTCGCTCTCTTTCGGATATCGCGGGTAAAGAATCACCACATACTTTTGAAGAATACTTAGAAACGGCAGCGGTTAATTCATCGCAGTTAGTATTGAATATGCTAGAGCAGTTGCAAGGTAAAACAATCAGTTAAATAACTGATTGTTTTCTTATTGGCCAGTAATGAATCGAGACAATAAATGACAGGACTTAACGAGTTAATGCCGTTTACTTACCATGTGTTAATCCTCATGGCTGTGCTGGTAATAAAAGCTACGGTAAGCCATTTTGTTGTCCATGAACCACTACGCTTCTTTCAGTTTTATTGCTTACAGCTAGGTAATAAAGTTAATAACAACACAGCGTCTAGCCAGCAACAAAGCATTGCTGGTTTGTTGGCGTTATTGGTCACCTTGCTGCCTATAGTCATTATCTTATGGCTATTTGCTGACTTTGTTGCCGTAGATTACCTGTGGCAAGCTTTACTGCTTTATTTAGCCCTGGGTAGCCTTAATCTCGGCCAGGTAAATAAAACACTTGCCCAAGCCTTAGTTGCCAAACAGAGCTACCTTGCTAAGCAAACACTTAACCCTTGGCTATTAAGAGCTACCGAGCAACTTTCACCAGTGGGTTTGAGTAAAGCGGCTATAGAAATGCAGCTGTTACGCTGTGTCCAGCAAATCTACGTGGTTAGCTTTGTTTATATTGTCTTTGGTCCATTAGCAGCGCTTAGTTATCGATTAATACTCGAAATGCATTATTGTTGGAATACTAAGCTGGCGAAATTTAAGTACTTTGGCTTTTATAGTCAGTTGTTTATTCAGTTAATCCAATGGTTGCCGAGTCGCTTGATGGCTTTATTAATTTTACTGAGCTCATCAGGACAAGGGCTTTCATTATCTTGGCGGTTAACGCGTGGCCACTTTTTTAAGCTCAATAATGACTTTGTTATTGGTGTGCATGCGTTTTCATTGGCGGTTAGGTTGGGTGGTGTCGCTATGTACCAAGAAGAAAAATTAAGAAAAATCGCCTTTAATGACTTAGCCAAACAACCTGAACCTCAAGATATTATTAAAGCGACTCGTAAGGTTAATTTTTCCCTTTATAGCAGTTTGTTTTTACTGATTTTGTTAGCGATAAGCGGACAAATATTTTTCTCAGCATAACCCTTAAGTTAAATTGGTATCAGTATGAATGAACTTTTATATTATTTAGATATTTTCGGCATTATTGTTTTTGCCTTATCAGGTGCACTTATGGCTGGCCGATACCAACTGGACCCTTTTGGTGTGGTAGTGCTGGCTTCAGTCACCGCGGTAGGTGGCGGTACCATTCGCGATGTTATCTTACAAACACCGGTTTTTTGGGTAGTTAAGCCTTTTTATCTCTATGTTATTTTAGCTACCGCCATACTGACCATCATATTTATCAGACAACCAAAACGTATTCCTAAACGCTTTTTATTGATTGCCGATGCCTTGGGTTTAGCTTTATTTGCTGTGCTAGGTACACAAAAGGCGTTAGTTTTGGGCGCACCTATTCCTGTAGCTATTGTACTAGGCACTATTACTGGTGTAGCAGGCGGTATGATTCGTGATGTTTTGTGTAACGTTATTCCGATGATTTTACGTGAAGAGATATACGCATTGGCGGCAATGCTAGGTGGTAGTTTATTCATCTTTTTACAATGGCTGCATTGGTCAGATACCAACGCGATTATTACTTCGATCAGTGCCGCACTAGTTCTACGTTTAGCGGCTATTTATTGGCATGTATCTTTACCGGCTTTTCATATCGTCGAAAAGCCGCATAAAGATAACAGTAAAGATAAAAGCAAATAGAGAGAATAAAGACTGATGTCTAATTCTTAAGGCTTTGCCTATTCAGCTAAAATAGAAGTATTAAAAAGAGTAACTGATACCGATATTTTGTGATATCAACGTTAAATCGCCCAAATCTTGGTAGCGTAGACCTACGTTCATGCCAATGCCCATATCCCACTGATACTGCCAACCGGCCTCGAATAAAACACCTGTACCATCTTCACTTTCAACAGTGTAGCCGTTACGGCTAAATGTATAATCATAATATTGAGCGCCTAATTTTCCATATAAACTATTACGTTGTGAAATAGGAACTTGGCCTTTAATGGCGACAACAAAACCATCCAATTCAAACTCATTGGCGAGCAAACCAAACATGGGTTTATTATTTGTGTCACATGTCCACTTATCGTCATATTTTTCTTCACATTGCCAGCTATCAAGCTCTATAGCAGAATTATAAGCAACTTCAACTGAGAAGTGCTCTAGGACTTGATAGTTATAAAAAAGGTAGGCTTGAGCAAAGCCGTCACCATCCTGAGTTGAGTTCTTGTATTCACCACCACCTGCACCGATTGTTATGCCATAGCTATGCTGGTGGTCTTGTGCATGGGTAAATGTACTAAGTAAAGACAGTGAAAGTAACGAGATCGTCATTAAGGGAGATAACTTCATGGGTAGCGTCCTATGCAAGATATTAATAAAATATAAACTAAGAGTATTATTAATAAAAGTGCTTAAAATTACCGTTTGATAAATGTAATGATAATGTAAGTTTCTGTAAAGTTTTTAGCTATCGATTGGTATCCGCTTGGATTATAGGCAAATATACAAACATAAAATGAATTAGAGAGAAGCGATAGCATTAAGGGGAGTGTTGAATATGTCTAATTATATTTCTATTAGACATATTAAGGGCCAGTAGCTGGGTGTACTCCTTATCTGCTGACTAATAAAGTCATTGTGATAAGGCTATTGATTGAATACTTTATTCATTTGTTGATGAGTCTGTTCGTACCAATCATCAGCAATAGTAATTGCCGGTAAAGCTTCTATTTCAATGGTGCCTGAAGTCGCGGTTTTATTTGACTCATTATAAACATCTAAAATGTTTTTAATGACCACTGGCTGCGCTTTAAGTTTTAGCTTCTCAACCAATAATTTTGCCCCAGCTTCAAAGGGTTCAATTTTACCTGATTGAGAGCGAGTACCTTCTGGAAAAATGATCACTTTTTTACCTTGGCAAATTTTTACGTCTTTTAATAGTGTGATGATGGCACGGCGATCTTTTTGATCGACTGTGATGTGGCCAACCCTATCAACAATGCGTGATACTGGCCACTTGTCCATAATACCGGTGCGACCAATAAAGCGTGTATCATTACCGACCACTTCTTCAAGGGAGAAGATGTCTAACATGCTTTGATGATTAACAATTAAAATATCAGTATCGTCATCGATAGTACCGATAAGTTTCACTTGAGCACCAACACTACGGACAATCAGCCCAGTGAAAATTCGACGTAATTTATTGAATCTTACGCCGTGGCGCTTAGACAAAGACAAGGCGACAGACTGAGCCGCTATAGCGACGTACATAGAGTATTTTTTTAAATAAAAGGCAAACATGAATCTAATACTGAAGCGCTAAACTAGGCTTCAATCCCCCAACCATCGTTATAACCGGATAAGCTGGTAGCAATTTTTTCTAAGGTTGCTTCTTGTTCAACAATAGCTTCATGTGTTGGTGTCATAACCACGGTGCAATCTACATCCCAAACATTAGGTGTTTGATCGGGGTGTAAGTTGCATTTAACTGTGGGTAGGTGTTCTTTTATATGTTCAACCATGGCTTGTGCTTGGCTTTCTTGCTCGAACAAATGAAAGAAGACCACGTCATGTGATTGACTCAAGTCGATACCTGCTTGCTGCATTTCGGCTAATACTTGGCCTGTTTCATCATCTGGAAAGTTCATATAAAAGTAATATAGTTATGCTATTAGAAGCGAGCATTATAAAGCGGGAAAATCGACTTGAATAGAGCTCGGGCTAAATAAATGTGATTAGCACTGATTTTTTATTTTCCTGGGTACTGCGATAGCATGATATTAACCGCTTCAATGACTTTCTCGTGTAGCTCGTTACTATTATCTTTGTCGTTAATTTTTAGCGGATAAATACTACGCCAGACCGAGCGATTTTTCTTTGGATCGACAAGATCAATAATTAGCCCACCACGATACACTTGCCAGTCACCATTGTCTTGCTGCCAAGCATTGGCCCTGAGACAATGGGCACAGAATAATACTGCTTTATTGTAATTTAGGTAATCTTTCGACTGCTTTTTGACTAGGTGATAGGTGACAATAATGTCGGCACTGTCGAGTTCACTATAGTGAAAGTCTTGTGCGTCTAGGCTTTTTTCAATGGCGAGTTCAATGCCACTACGCTGGAAGTGCGGTAAGTTTTGGCTGTCAAAAAATTTAGAACCACTGGTATAAAAACTGTAGGTTTTAACCTTGGAGAAATCGAAGCTATTATAATAAATTACTGGATTTTTCATTGAGCTACAGCTAGAGACACTGACAACTAACAAACATGTTAGTAATAGCTTTATGGGCGAAATTATAGTGGTAAGAAAGTTTTTCAACACAGAGTCATAACACAGTAAAGAGTAAAGTCTTAGACTAACAACTGCACTAAGATTTGAACAGATAAACCTTTAACCCGCTATTAATTACTTAGTCTTTAACTGCAATGGCCGTTAATAAGCTCAACTGGCTTTAAACGTAATAGGGGTTTGCAGGCTAAGCAGGGATAAGTTATAAAAGAGTCAAAGTTTAGGATCAACAGACCCTAATAATGAGTTATTCATTTTCTCTGGTAAAAATAAGGATATTTACATAATGATAAGTAGTAAGCAGTTATTCATAGGCACATTATTCACCTTAACAAGTTTGCTTTCGTTATCCGCTTTAGCAGAATCATCAGTTTGGAAAGTAAGTAAAGGCAATGATCATATTTTCATTGGTGGTACTGTGCATATTTTACCGCCTGCAGAATTTCCCCTACCGGTAGAATTTGAGCAGGCTTATAAACAAAGCGATAGCATAGTGTTAGAAACTAAGTTGCCAGATGCTAGCGACACCGCTTTTCAAATGAAGATGATGCAGCAAATGGCTTATGGAAATGGCCAAACTATTGGCGATTTTTTATCTACTAAAACCAAAAGAAATCTCAGTCAGTACATCGCTAACTTAGGTGCTGATTTAATGATGTTTGAACGTTTTAAACCCGGTTTTCTGGTGACTATGTTAGCTTTGTTAGAGGCTCAGCGAGCAGGCTTGTCAGGAGAAGGTGTTGATATTTTTTATAGTAAAAAGGCGACACGAGATAATAAAAAAATAGCCTATTTTGAAACAGTAGAATTTCAAATGAATATGATTGCCGACATGGGCAAGGGTAATGAAGAGAAATTCATCAAGTCGAACCTTGAACAAATGAAAGACTTTAAATCAATGTTTACTGATTTACTCACCGCGTGGCGCAAAGGTGATGAACAGCGATTAAATACGCTGGCTATTGAGCCTATGTTAGATGATCCGAAAACCATCAAGTCCCTGCTTACTGACAGAAATCAAAACTGGCTGCCACATATTGAACGTATGTTTGCTGGCAACGGTAACAGCAGCGATAAAGAATTTGTTTTAGTGGGCGTCGCACATCTGGCTGGGGATAAAAGTGTTTTAGCCTTACTGAAAGCTAAAGGCTATCGCGTAGAGAAGTTATAATTCTCGATAAAAGGTAGTGAAAATAATACATGCCTATGTATATGGCTCAGGTTCGTCATCCCCGTGGTATTTTAATCGGACGTGCCATGGATGGTACTTATTAGACAATGCATGGAGCTTATTGTCCTGGACCCAGTGTCTAAGTGGCTGTGGATCTTCGATCAGAAACCTCGAAGATGACGATTACAGCTAACCCGTGAATTAGCTACAGGACAATGGAAGAATAGGTAAGCTTGCTGGCCTGAGGTTAATCTAGTCAGCAAATAAAAC
>JALJPA010000114.1 GCA_022969215.1 Colwellia sp.
GTACAAAGTTTAGATGACAAAAAGGTTATCACTGTACGTACTACGGGCTTTGATGCCGTAGAGACCGATGGTAATGCTGAAGTTGTTACTTTAGATACGGTTACTGATGCCGGTATCTCAAGCCATGTCAATGACGAGTTCACTGTCTCTGAACGACCTGATCTAGGCGCAGCTACTGTGATAATTTCTGGTGGTCGCGGTATGCAAAATGGCGAGAACTTTAAATTGCTTGACGGTATTGCCGACAAACTTGGCGCAGCTATTGGCGCATCACGCGCAGCTGTTGATGCTGGCTTTGTACCAAACGACATGCAAGTTGGTCAAACAGGTAAAATTGTTGCACCAGACCTATATATTGCTGTCGGTATTAGTGGCGCGATCCAACATTTAGCCGGTATGAAAGACTCAAAAGTCATTGTTGCTATCAACAAAGACCCTGAAGCACCAATCTTCCAAGTAGCAGATTACGGTATTGTTGCTGATTTATTTGATGCTTTGCCTGAGTTAGAAAGCAAGCTTTAACTCAAGCATTAAACAATACTTCTTAGCAGTTTTAAGCAGGAAGTAATATTGATATAATAAAACCACAGTGACTATTAACGTTTCTGTGGTTTTCTTTTATCTAAAATTTGTTTAGTTATCCCAATCCGATTAATAGTATTGAGTGAGTTATGAAAAATAGTTTGTCTAGTTTAAGTGATTTAGCCGCAGCATTTGGTAAAGCACCCATTGAGCGTGATAACGCGGCGCCAGCAAGTGATGATTCATTAGTCTATTCAACTGACAGTGGCCGCATTAGCCAAGAGAAAGAAAAAACAGTTACGCCAAGTGATGGTTTTGCTCGCGTTCGACGTGAAACTAAAGGCAGAAAAGGCAAAGGTGTTATTGTTATCAGTGGCTTAGGCTTAGACAGTAAGGCACTTAAAGAGTTAGCGAAGAAATTGAAGAAGACCTGTGGCAGTGGCGGCTCAGTCGTTGGTGAAACCATTGAGGTTCAAGGCGATAAGCGCGACGTAATACAACAGGTGCTAGAAAAGGCAGGTTTTAAAGTTAAATTTACCGGCGGTTAAACCTTCCCTCTAGTTCTGCCTTATCGGTAATTATTAACGATTAATAGCCTACTAGAGCTGATTAACTAAAGCTCATAAACGAAGTATCATAAACTAGATCTCATAACCTGACATAATTAACTAAATCTCATAAGCTTTTCTACCTGATAAGGCATGAGATAGGGTATTACCATCAACATACTCTAACTCACCACCTACAGGAACACCGTGAGCTATTCTAGAGATATTAACTTGATATTGCTGAGCGAGCTCGGCAATAAAATGTGCCGTTGCCTCCCCCTCTACTGTAGGGTTAGTTGCTAAGATAACTTCAATAAACTGACCACTGGAAAATTGCTTCTCTAATATATCTAAGCCTAAGTCATCCGGGCCTATGCCATCAATCGGTGATAAATGCCCCATCAGCACAAAGTATTTACCAAAGAACTCACCGGTTTGCTCTATGGCAATAACATCACCCGGCGTCTCAACAATACAAAGCGTTGTTGATAATTGTCGTTTAGGGCTTTGACAAATTTCACATAAGGCTTCTTCGGTAAAATTACGACACTGTTGGCAATGGCCAATATCAGTCATCGCCTTTGCTAAAGTTTTGGCAAGTTTACTGCCGCCACGTCGGTTACGTTCAAGTAACTGAAAGGCCATACGTTGTGCTGACTTTGCGCCAACACCAGGTAAACATTTTAGTGAATCAATTAACTCTTGCACAAGTGGACTAAATTTCATAAATAACGGCTTTTATTTTAAATTTGAATGGTTGGATTTTAAACAGAATAGCCTTATAAAAAAGTAATCATTAGTTAGGCTACTTTTCAAAACATAAAACTAATTTTAATAAATTTAGTGGCTAAATAGTAGTGGCTTATCGAAAATATTATCTCATATAGCCGTTATCATTCAAATAACACCCGCAGAAAGGAATCGTTGCTGCCTTAATTGCGAGGGTAATTCCCCAAACATCAACTTAAAGTGTCTACTAAAATAACTGTGATCAAAAAATCCTGACTGATAGGCAACTTGAGCAATAGGTAGTTTAGTTTCAACTAATAATCGCCGAGCATTATCTAAACGGATTTGACGAATAAATTGTTTTGGCGTTTTAGCCAAGTATTTTTTAAAGCGCCTTTCTAACGCGCTAATAGATAAATGTGCTACCTCAGCAAGTTGCTCTATTGAAAGTTCATTATGAAAATTTTCCCTGATGAACTGCACTGGAATTTTTAACTCATCGATACCGGATAGGGTTTTTACTGTTTTTTGTAAATGTCTAGTAATACCATATGAACCTATAATGAGCTTATTTTCATCAAACAACGGTCTTTTAGAAGTTGAAAACCATGCCTGTTCACCTGAGCTATTAATATTCATTTCTAAACGGTCGGTGACAGTTTCACCTGACATCACCTTTTGATCATCGGCAATAAACTGCTTTGCTATATGGTTAGGCGATAAGTCACTATCCGACTTACCTAAAACCTGCTCTAAATTGCTATAACCTAGATGTTCGACAAACATTTGGTTAGCGTAAACGACCCTACTCTGGGTATCTTTTATCCAAAATATAATATCAGGCAACATATCAAACATAGTAAGAACTTGTTTAACACTGACCTTATTTAATAACGTTTCCTTGGGCATAGTGACCACATAATAAAGAAATACTCCTTGATAATAACAAATAATTAAAACAAGTAAACGCCGATTTTGTTGCATATAAAACCGATTTTATATTAACCGTCTACTTTTGATATCGATATACTGAATTTAATCGAAATTCAGCAACTAATATTTTGAACTGCTAGTGAGTTAAAACAATTGAGCCAACAATATGAATGAAATACAGCAAAGAAAAGTTAGGCTCGGTATGGTTGGCGGCGGTGAAGGTGCCTTTATTGGCGGCATTCATCGTCTGGCCGCACAAATGGATGGCCAAATTGAATTAGTCTGTGGTGCATTTAGTTCAAAGCCCGATAAAGCCAAGGCTTTTGGCAAAACTTTATTTCTAGCCGATCTGCGCTGTTATACCTCTTATCAAGAAATGTTTGCACTAGAAGCAAAGCTACCCTGTGCAGAGCGCATGGATATGGTTGCCATTGTCACGCCTAATCACTTACATTTCCCCGTCGCTAAAATGGCACTAGAGTACGGCTTTCACGTTATCAGTGATAAACCGGCAACCTTAACCCTAAGCCAAGCGATAGAGCTAAAAGCGATAATCCAAAAGGCCTGTTTATTGTATGGTCTAACCCATACCTATACTGGTTATCCTATGGTGAAGGAAGCCAAGTACCGTATAGAGCAAGGACAACTTGGCCAAATTAAAAAAATCATTGTTGAATATCCACAAGGCTGGTTGGCCAACAAAAATGATGAAAATAGCAAACAAGCTAGCTGGCGTTTAGACCCCAAACAAGCTGGCATTAGCTGCTGTATGGCGGATATTGGTATACATGCGGCGAATTTAGCCGAATATGTCACTGGTCTTAAAATTAGCTCTTTGTGTGCAGAATTAACCAGTAATGTAGCTGATAGATTATTAGATGATGATGGCACCGTTTTATTGCGTTTTGACTCAGGCGCACATGGTGTACTGCTTGCTAGCCAAGTATGTGTTGGCGAGGAAAACAGCCTTAAATTAAGAGTTTATGGCGAACATGCCAGTATTGAATGGTCACAGCTTGAGCCAAACAGTTTATGGTTGAAATTTCCACACCAGCCTAGTCAACTTATAAGATCTGGGGTGGGACAAATGGCTGTTGATACTCAAGCGAGTTTGCGTACTCCTGCCGGCCACCCTGAAGGTTACCTAGAAGCCTTTGCCAATATATATCTTCAATTTGCCAAACAAGTAAGAAATCATGGCAAGCCATGCGCTGAAAACACAGACATTCCAGGTATTGATGAAGCAATTAGAGGCATGGCCTTTATTGAAAATGTCGTTGCTGCCAGTAAATCTGAATTTAAATGGCATAACTTTTCGTTAATCCCTGCAGATATTAAACCCAGAACAACCGAGCCAAAACCAATAGATCCGAGTAAAACAGAGCCTAGAGCAAGTAAAGCACTAACTAGCACCAACAAGGAAGTTACTCATGAACAAAATTAAAGGCCCAGCCATTTTTCTTGCGCAGTTTATAGGTGAACAAGCGCCTTTTAATGATCTTAGTGCTCTATGTCGGTGGGCGGCAAGCTTAGGCTATAAAGGCATTCAATTGCCAACTGACCCCAAACTAATCGATTTGGCCCAAGCAGCTACAAGCCAAGATTACTGTGATGAAATCACGGCCATAGTAAAACAAGCCGGTTTACAGATAACCGAACTGTCTACTCACTTACAAGGGCAACTCGTTGCGGTTAATCCAGCGTATGATCTAATGTTCGATGGCTTTGCTCCTGAGCATGTCCGCAATAACCCTACGGCTCGCACAGCTTGGGCTATAGAGCAGTTAAAGTTTGCAGCAAAAGCAAGTAGTCGCCTTGGTTTAAATGCTCATGCCACCTTTTCAGGCGCTTTACTGTGGCACACTTTTTACCCTTGGCCACAACGTCCTGCTGGTTTAGTCGAAATGGGTTTTGAAGAATTAGCTAAACGTTGGTTACCCATTTTAGATGCTTTTGAGCAAGCTGGTGTTGATGTTTGTTTTGAATTACATCCTGGTGAAGATTTACACGACGGCGCTAGCTTTGAACGTTTTCTCGAAGCGGTTGATAATCATCCACGAGCGAATATTCTCTATGACCCAAGCCATTTTGTCTTACAGCAACTCGATTATTTAGCTTTTATTGATATTTACCACGACAGAATAAAAGCCTTTCACGTCAAAGATGCTGAATTTAATCCTTCAGGTCGCTCTGGCGTTTATGGTGGTTACCAATCTTGGCAAGACCGCCCTGGGCGTTTTCGCTCCTTAGGTGATGGTCAAATCAACTTCAAAGCTATTTTCAGTAAACTTACTCAATACGGTTACCAAGGTTGGGCGGTGCTAGAGTGGGAATGTTGTATAAAGCACCCTGAAGATGGCGCGAAAGAAGGGGCTGTTTTTATTAACCAGCATCTAATTAACCCTACCAGTAAAGCCTTTGATGATTTTGCTGCCGTAGCCAGTGATGATAATTTTAACAAACAGCTATTAGGCATATCTGATAGTTAACTTTTGAGTAGCTAAATTACTAACAGTAAAGCGGAAGAGATAATATGACAAAAATAACAAACAGTTCATCTCTACTATTTAGAGCATGTTGCCTGGCACTCACAGTAACGGCAATGACGTTTGCCATTCGCGCCGGCATATTGAGCCAACTTAGCAGTGACTTTAACCTCAGTGATAGCCAATTAGGTTGGGTGAACTCCATGGCCTTTCTCGGTTTTCCTGTTGCTATGATCATTGGCGGCGCTTTATACAATCAGCTAGGTGCAAAAAAATTACTTATTACCGCCTTTATTTGCCATCTACTGGGCTTAATCTTAACCATTAGTGCTAATGGTTTTTGGGGCTTACTCATCTCTACTTTCTTTATTGGCTTTGCTAACGGCGCCGTTGAAGCTGGCTGCAATCCGCTTATTGCACAAACCTATAAAGACAATAAAACCACCATGCTTAACCGCTTCCATGTCTGGTTTCCTGGCGGCATAGTAATCGGTGCAATCATTTCCAAGTTGATGACAGATGCCGGTTTAAGTTGGCAATTGCAAATAGCTGTCATGCTTGTTCCTACTGCTATTTATGGTGTTATGGTGTTAAAACAGCAGTTTCCACCTCTACACAAATCAATTACCACATCAACGCTAAGTAATATTAAAGCACTGTCAAAGCCGTTATTTATCTTTATGGTACTGTGCATGACATTAACCGCCACCACTGAACTTGGCACCCAGCAATGGATTGATAGAATTTTATCGGCATCGGGTGCTTCCCCCATGTTAATAATGGCAATGATCACCGGGGTAATGGCCGTTGGCCGCTACTTTGCTGGACCGGTAATTCACCGCTTAAACCCTGTAGGGGTATTATTATCTTCTGCTGTCATAGCCACCGCCGGCATTTATAGTATGAGTATTGCTACTGGCAATGCCGTTTATTTTGCCGCTATTTTATTTGCTCTTGGCGTAACTTACTTTTGGCCAACCATGATAGGTTTCATTGCCGAATATGTACCTGAAACAGGTGCCATAGGTTTATCAATCATCGGTGGTGCTGGTATGTTTGCCGTCAGTATGTGGAACCCTGTTATAGGACAATGGATAGATAACGCCAGATCACAAGCGCTGCAATCTAGCAGTAATGCTTTAGATGCCGAGTTACTGGCAGGTCAACATGTGCTCGCTAATTTAACAATATTCCCTGCCCTACTAATCATTGCTTTTGCTTTGTTATATTTTTATATGAATAAACGCAGCTCAATAAAAATAATATCGGCTAACTCATTGACAGAGTAACTAGCCAACAGCTTAACCTTCGACTTAACTAGCTACTTTATTAGCGAACTAAATAGGTAGAATGATGCAAAAACCACAAGATGAAATAGACACTATCAATAATAAGTCACGGCGAAAATTTGTCCGTGGTTTATCGCTATTACTTGGTGGTAGTGTAACAACAGCATTGTTAAGCGGTAACGCTCTTGCTGTTGCTATGGCGCATTCAATAACTTCAGTCAGCACTTTAAATAGTGTGCCTACATTTGCTGGCAAAATATTTACCCTGAGTCAGCTAAAACAATTACAAAGAATTTGCGCCATTGTCATCCCAAAATCAGACACCCTAGGTGCCGCCGAGGTCAACACCCATGGTTTTATTGATAATCAGCTATTCCATTGTTATGAGCAAGCAGAGCAAGATAAAATGATAACGCTGTTAGCCTTAATAGATGATGTCGCTAAGCAGCAATTTTCACTGCCATTCTTCAGTCTTAATGACAAACAACAATATGCGTTATTAACTGAGCTTGATCTCGGTATAAATAATTTTGATGAGCAACAACGAACAGACTTTAAATCGTTAAAACAATTAATTTGCTTTGCTTATTACACCTCTGAAGTGGGTGCATCACAGGAACTGCGTTATTTGGCTGTACCTGGTGGTTATAAAGGGTCAATTCCTTATAAAGACTCCGATGCCAGTTGGGGCTCACAAGGGCTGTATTACTAGTTAGTAGTAGCTAAGAGTAACTAATACTAGCTAGTTGTTGCGTTTAATATTGAGGTAAAAATGACTGAAGATTTATATATAAATAACAGTAAAGAAGTTTATGACGCTATTGTTATTGGCTCTGGTATCTCCGGCGGTTGGGCGGCAAAAGAGTTTTGTGAACGAGGTTTTAAAACATTAATGATTGAGCGCGGTAGAGTTGTTGAACATAAAAAAGACTACATTGGTGAAAACAAGGCGCCATGGCAACAACCGCTGCGTACTAAAGTTGATAACTTATTAGTTAAACAACAACACCATATTCAACAGCAGTGTTACGCTTTTACCGATGCCACCAAACACTTTTTTGGTAATGATAAGGACTTGCCTTATACCACAACAAAAGATAGCAACTTCACTTGGATAAGAGCCAATCAACTGGGCGGTAAATCTTTATTGTGGCACCGACAATCTTACCGTTGGGGCGAGTATGACTTTAGCGCAAATAAAAACGATGGTCATGGCAACGACTGGCCGATTCGTTATCAAGATATCGAAAGCTGGTACTCTCAGGTAGAAAAACACGCGGGTATTAGTGGCGCGTTAGATAATCTTGAAAATTTACCTGATGGTGAGTTTTTACCACCTTTTGAGATGAATTCACCCGAAAAGGCACTGCAAGCAAAGTTTGCTGAGCTTTATCCGCAAAGGCCGCTCATCATGGGGCGCACCGCACATTTAACCAAACCGACACAACTTCATTTATCCCAAGGTAGAGTTCAATGCCAAGCAAGAGATGAGTGTCAGGCCGGCTGCTCTTTTGGCAGTTATTTTTCTACACAAAGTTCAACATTACCGGCGGCGGCGGCCACCAATAATTTACATATTGCTCCGAATAGCGTGGTGCACAGCCTTATTTATGATGAAGGTTCTAATCGAATTAAAGGTGTTCGTATTATCGATAATGAAGACTTAAGTGAACGGGAGTATTTTGCTAAGGTTGTTTTTGTTTGCGCTTCCACCATAGGCTCAACACAAATTTTAATGAATTCTACTTCGAAAAAATTCCCCAATGGTTTGGCAAATAGCTCAGGAGTCTTGGGGCATTATCTGATGGATCATAACTACAATGCTGGTGCTAGTGGTGATATCGACGGTTTTGAAGATGAGCTTGATAGAGGCAGACGACCAACCGGTTTGATTATGCCCAATTTTTATTACAAGCCCGATGCTAAACGAGGCTTTTTAAGAGGTTACGCTTTGGCTGGCGGAGCATACCGTGAAGGCTGGCAAAGTGTACAGCACCAAGATGGCCTAGGGCTTGAGTATAAAAACAAACTTAAACAGGCGGGTAAGTGGCGCTTTGGTTTATATGCCCAAGGTGAAATGTTACCGCGCTTTGACAATCAAATGCGCCTACATCCTACTTTGAAAGACAAATGGGGCATACCGCAAATTGAGTTTGATTGTCGCTTTAGTGATAACGAAACCAATATGATGCTTGATGCTGCTGAGCAGGCAGAAAAGATGCTTAAAGCCGTTGGCTTAGTTAATGTTTCAAGTGGCGTAACTCACGGGCCTCCTGGGCTAGCCATTCATGAACTGGGTACAGCCCGAATGGGACGAGATCCAAAAACATCCATCTTAAATGCCTACAACCAAAGCCATGATATCCCAAACTTATTTGTTACTGACGGCGCAAGCTTTTGTTCATCAGCAGTGCAAAACCCGAGTTTAACTTTTATGGCATTAACCGTACGCGCAGTAGATTATTGTGTTAAAGAAATGAATGCTAAACGAATTTAAAGAGAGAATTATGAAAGTTAATAAATTAGTAAAACAATTAATCAAAAGCATCTTTGCTGCCATGTTATTTCTACCTTTGATCGGCAGTGTTAATGCTCATACTGTTGATAAAATCTTAAACGGAAATACCATGAAAAAAGTACCTCAACTCAGTGTGCAACTTTGGTCTGTTAAAGATGTTATTAGTAAAGACTTTAACGGTACACTAAAAACTTTAGCCGATATGGGTTTTGCTGGCGTTGAATTTGCCGGTGAATTTGGACCCTATGCTAATGATGCTAAAGCATTAAAAAACTTCTTAGACTCAATTAACCTTAAAGCCAGTGGTGCCCATGTTTCCTTTGAACAGTTAAATCATGATAATTTCGACAAAACAGTAGCATTTTATCAACAACTAAATCTTGATACGCTAATTATCGGTTGGGATGAAAGAGCTTGGCATCCACAAGGTATCAAAGAGGTGGTAAAACTGCTTAATCAACTCGATAAAAAATTAGCACCTTATGAAATAAAAACCGGCTTTCATAACCATAATCACGAATTTGATGACTATCAAGGCACAACCTACTGGGATTACTTAGCAGTCAATACTGCTGACTCTGTGGTATTACAACAAGATGTTGGCTGGACTACCTATGCCGGTAAAGATGCCGTAGCGTACGTAAAAAAATACCCAAATAGAACCCTCACGACCCACTACAAAGTACGTATCCCTGAAGGCGTTACGGGCAAGCAACCGATTATCGGTCAAGATACCATTGACTGGTTAAGTTTATTAAAAGCCAATATCAGTGTTGGCGGCACCAAATGGATTGTTGTTGAGCAAGAAGAGTATCCCAATGGTTTAAGTTCATTGGCAGCAGTCGCTTTATCGAAAAAAGGCTTGGAGCAATATATTAAGCAACTTTAGTAACAGAGTAACTTATATAACTAATTTATATAAACAATCTTACTTGATAAGTGGTTAGTATTTGCTTTGTTAACTGAGTTTGTATAGATTAATTATTGAAATATATAATAATAATTAGAGAAGACGGACGTAGTATGAGTACTGTTCTTTTTAACACCCTTGATTTAGCATTGCTTTTTACCATCTATCAATGTGTTTTATTTGCCTTTTTTTTAATACTAATAAAAAAAGGCAAAAAACAAAGTAACGTATTGTTAGCTTTGTTTTTATTGTCCTATGCGGCGATACCACTCGATACCCTGATTAATTTTGGCGAAGAATTCCGCCAATTTTCCATCGACTTCTCGCCTAATATATTTTATGTCTTTGGCTCAGCTTATTGGTTAGAAGCCGTGCTATTACTATTCTATGTACGTTCACTTATTTACAAAGACTTTCGCTTTAAAAAAGTCGACCTTTTATACCTATTACCTTTTTTACTGTACCTTATTTATGAAACCAACAACTGGTATATGCTTGATAGCGCCACCAAAATAGCGATTTTAAATGGCTACCATATTGAAGCAGAGCCATTTTATACCCGTTTTATCAACTTGTTCAGAGAGTGCTTTAGAACGTTTTGTGGTTTACTGTGTTTGCTTGAGTTGCGCCATTATCAAAAACAAATCAAAAACAACTTTGCTGATATTGAAGATGTTGATCTCACTTGGCTTAAAATCCTAATTGTTGGTTTTTTAATTATTCGACTACAAGCGGTATTCGTGACACTGGGCTACATGACTTCAATAGACCTGCATTTGACCATTGATTATTCCGTACTTGGCCAACTGTCTAACTTTATGGTGATGTTCTTAATCAGCTTTTTAATATTCTTCAGTTTAGGTGTATCAAACCTGTTCCACGGTATTGATAGAGCAACCATTGCCAATCAAGAAAAACAGTCAATAGACCCTGCTCAAATAAGTGCCTTAACGCTCTACATGCAAGAGCATAAACCCTATTTAAATCACCTGCTCACCTTAGATAACCTTGCGGCTCAAACTTTTATGCCGCCTCGGCAGTTATCACAAGTCATTAATAGGCATTTTAATAAGAACTTCTTTGAGTTTATAAATAGCTACCGTATAGAAGAATCAAAAACGCTACTCAACAAAGAAGAAAATGCAAAAATCACCATGTTAGAAGTTATGGCTCAGGTAGGTTTTAACAGCAAAGCAACCTTCAATACCTTCTTTAAAAAAACTGTCGGCATGACACCAACACAATATAGAAAAGCGCAGCGAGAGCAATAAATGCAAAAGAGTGCATACAGTTACATCGAGCACTTATGGCAACAGCAGCAGTGTTCCTTAAAACAGGTTAAACCTAGATGAAAACGGTACTATTTAATAGCCACGACATCGTGCTATTAGTGGTTGCTTATATCTGTTTTTTGTTTGCGCTAATGATGTTATTAAGTCGCCGAAAACCTGATTCAAGCCATATTTTTTTAGGCTTTTTTTTATTATCCCAAGCCTGTATTGCTACCTATACATTAGCTTTATACGGCGAAGCGTTCCATCACTGGTCAGTAGTAAATATACCTGGGGTATTTGTAACTTTAGAGCTGGCTCTTTGGCTAGAAGGCCCCTTACTATTACTCTATGTACGCTCGGCTATATACCAACAACTTCACTTTAAAAAACAGGACCTGCTGTTATTAGTACCCTTATTTATCTACTTTATTGTTCTTGTGGTTGTTGAAATTAAATTTGAAGCTGAGCAAGGGTCAGACTTTTTACTTTTTCTAAAATCTGAATACATTCAATACTATGAACATCTGCGTAATGTTGGCCGAGCAGCTTTCGGTTTTTGGGCCTTTTTCATCATACGCCACTACCAAAATCACCTCTCAACAGCTTATTCTAATACAGAGTCAGTCAATTATGCTTGGCTTAAAATATTAGTCATAGGCTTTATTACCTTAAGATTGTGGTCTGAAAGTTACCTGATCATTTATACCTTAGTTACGGCAATTTTTTACGCATCAATGGTTACTTTAATCAACTTCAATTTAATGGGGATTATAGAGAATTATGGGCAGTTATTACTGGTATCTACTTTGCTTTTCTTTGCTTTATCAGACCCTCGTAATATTCTACGGGTAAGCAAAGAAACGCTAGATGGCATTACTAACAAAGACATTACTAAAACAGATAAAGCGACACCTTACTCAGCCGAGCAAGTTACCCGTGTCTGTAACCATATGGAAAAACAACGGCCTTATTTAAACAATCAACTAAAAATTGACGATTTAGCCCAGCAAGTATCTATCTCAGCTAAGTTACTTTCAAATTTGATCAATCGAGAATTTAAAGTGAATTTTTTTGAATATATTAATAGTTATCGATTAAAAGAAGTGAGTGCTTACCTTAATAATCCAGAGATGGATGATCAGTCAATAATTGAACTTGCCTTTCTTGCTGGTTACAACAGTAAAAGCAGTTTTAATCGATTGTTTAAATTAGATACCGGAAAAACGCCTTCACAATTTCGTAAAGAAAGATAAAGTACCCGCCTAGCTAACGACCCTTTGGGTTAATATAAAACACCTTGCCAAGATTCGTTATCTGCAATTACTTGCCCTATTTTCAGAAAAAAATAGCCTGTTCAAGTAGCTGCTTTCGTCTACCTATCGTCATAATGACGGCCCTCCTTACAAAATACGTTCAAAATACAACCAAAACCAAAGCAAGTGATTTCACCGTAAAATCAATTACCTGCAATATTAAAATAACAAAAATCCATTAAACAAATCGTTCAACTTAAGAAAATACCTAACTTGGTACGCAGATGACATTACTTTTAGAGATAGTCACTTCGACCAATGCGTCGAATTTTTGATCATGGTCCACAAATAAAAATAACAAATAAGTATTAACAAGCTGTGGAGAACACAATGAATATAGAAGTTATGCTACAAAAGCTCAGAAAAAGATCAAAAACTACAACGATAAGAGAAACTTTATTTACCTTACTGGCCGGTAGTGTCGCTATTAGCCTGTTGCTATCAACAACCGCCATGGCGATAGCACCACTACAAGTACAAGGTAATAAAGTACTTGTTGGTGGCCAACAAAAAAGTTTGGATGGTATTTCGTTATTCTGGAGTAATAACAATTGGGGTGGTGAAAAATTTTATACCGCAGCCAATGTTGCTCGTATTAAAAATGAATTTGGCGCAGACCTTGTACGTGCGGCTATTGGCCATGGCGCCTCAGGCGGCGTGCAAGATGATTGGGACGCAAACATGGCGCGTTTAGATATTGTGGTACAAGCTGCTATCGATAACGATATGTATGTCATTATTGATTACCATAGCCATATTGCCCATACCAATTGGGAAGCTGCCGACGCTTTCTTCACCCAAGTGGCAACTAAGTGGGGCGGCTATGACAATGTTATTTATGAGATCTACAACGAGCCACTTTATGAAAGTTGGGTAAATGATTTGAAACCTTATGCTGAACATGTGGGTGCCACTATTCGTAATATTGACCCTGATAACTTAATTATTATGGGTACACCAAGCTGGTCTGCCAATGTTAATGACGTCGTGGGTAATAAAGCCAATGTTTCGAATATGGCTTATACCTTGCACTTTTATGCGGGTACCCATAAAGCAGGCAATCGTGCCAAGGCTCAACAGGCTTTAGATGGTGGTGTACCTCTGTTTGCTACCGAATGGGGCATGACCAATGCAAATGGCGCCGGCGCTATTAACTATGATGAGACTTGGGCGTGGATAAACTTCCTCCGTGCTAATGGCATTAGCCATGCGGCTTGGGCTTATAATGACAAAGAGTTCAACGATCAAGGTGAAATTGAAATGTCATCTATCTTTTGGGCAGACGGAACCTTAAAAGACTCAGGCACTTTCATTAAAGAAATTAACGCAGGTGGCGATGTCAATGGTGGCATTATTGATGGCCCTTGTACCCTGTTAATGGTATCGGGCACACTGCAGGCGGAAGGTTTTTGTCAAGCCTCTGGCATTACCATTGAAACAACCCAAGATGTTAATGGTGGCGATAACATTGGTTATATTGATGATGCTGACTGGTTAACTTATAACATTAATATTCCACAAGCTAGCGAAGCAAGGGTTACTTATCGTGTTGCTTCTGACGGCGCTGGTGGTGTAATTCGTCTTGAGCAAGGCGGTGGTGACATTTCTTACGGTACAGTAACCGTACCAAATACCGGTGGCTGGCAAACTTGGCAAGATATTAGCCATACGGTTAACTTACCGGCTGGTGCTCAAACCATCGCCATTGCCGCAGAAATTGGTGGTTGGAACTTAAACCACTTTAGTATATCGGTAGATGGTGTAGAGGTTTGCACTGAAAACTGTGAAACGGCTACTGTTGTTAAAGTTGAGGCTGAAAGCTTTAGAGCTATGGACGGCGTAGAAACTGAAACCACACAAGATAGTGGTGGCGGTTCGAATGTTGGTTATATCGATAGTGGCGATTGGATGACCTATAGCAATATTGTTTTACCGACAAGTGCCTCAGGGCAATATGAGATCTCTTTTCGTGTCGCATCACTTAGCGGTGCCAGTTTAAAAATAGAACAGCCCGGTGGTGCAGTAGAATATGGTAATACTAGTTTTGCTGCTACTGGCGGATGGCAGGCATGGACAACAGTAA
>JALJPA010000115.1 GCA_022969215.1 Colwellia sp.
TGATATTAAAGTACGCGTATTACCTTTCGAGCATTATCAAACGGGGACTGTACAAAGCGCGTCTTCACCAGCAGATTTTATTCACGTGACGATGAGAATACTTTCCGGCCGCAATACGGAGCAAAAGCTTATGCTGTCAAAATTAGTACTAGAAAGTCTTGCAACACTTGCTTTAAAAGGCTGTTCAACCTCGGTTGAAGTGGTTGATATAGATAGGGCTAGTTACTCGAAGGTAATTACTTAAATATAAGCTCTTAAGTTATACCTTAAATAGAAACTGTTAAGTTAGGCCTATTAATTAGAAGCTATTAGCTTAAGTCGCTTAAATTGAATAGTTGAAAAAACCACTTAATTACTATCTCTACAGAAGTAAACTAAGTGGCTTTATTATTACTAGAAAAGCAATTATGTATATGGCAAAACTATTGCTTTGCTATCACACTAACAAAGTGGCTGTAATAGAGTTTTTTACCTACTAAACGCTCTATTTCACCTGAACTTGGGTATGTTGACCACTTACTCTTACTTGCCTGTACCGCTTCAGCATTTGCCCAAGTTAGGTGCCAACAAACCTCAGCAAGCTCAGGGGTGTTTTCTACACTACTTTCTTCTGCTCTGTCTTCAGACTTTTCTGTCGACAGATCAACTTTCGTTAATATTTCATGAGCAATAATGCTTTGTTGCTCTGCATTAATTTCAGAAAATAATGTTTCACTGACTTCAAGCACACGCGCAAGGTTGCTTTTAGCAACCTCAAACACGGCAATTTCAATACAGGTTGGCATATTAATCATCAGTACGATAACTGGCCAAGTCAGTCGTTAACGTTACACCTTGTAACTTTAACTGGTTTACCCGTTGTAAATAGGCCGCACCTTTTAACATATGTAGAGCAACATCAACTGCGCCACGACGAGTATAATCTTCCAAGTATGTACCTTTTACCCAGCTATTAAAGGCGCCTAAACTTGGACCAGCCCAAATTTGATAATCCATTTCACGGCCTTTTTCACCGGTATTTGACCAGCGTGAGCTTAACCCTAAATACCAACGGAAAATTAAGGCCATTTTACGTTTAGGGCTAGATTGTGCACGCGCTAACATATCTGGATCACGCTCTTGGAAAAATGATTCCGTGCCAGCCCAAACTTCATCTAAGTTTGAACGGAAGATTTGTTTCTCAATTTTTAAACGCTCTGCTGCAGGAATATCTTCAATCGAGTCATAATTTACATATAACTCGTATAACTTTTTCGCACGCATAGCGAACATTGAGCCACGTTTAACCACTTGTAATTTAACGCCCATTTCGAACATATCAGCCGCAGGCGCCATAGTAACGTCAGCCATTTCTACTTTTGATAATAGTTCACGAGTATATTCTGACGCGCCAGCTTCAACACAAGCTTGGTTTACTGAACCAAGCACTATGTAGGCTGCACCCATATTAAAGGCCGCCAATGCGGCTTCAGGCGTTCCGATACCACCACCTGCACCGATACGTAATGCCGGAGAGAAGTTGTATTGCGCTTGCACTTCATCACGCAGGGCTATGATAGTCGGCAACAAGGTCAAGAATGGACGGTTATCAGTATGGCCGCCTGAGTCTGCCTCAGCAGTAATATCATCAGCCATTGGTACAAGTTTTGACAGCTCTGCTTGCTCTTGAGTCACTTTTCCTTGAGCAAGTAATTTATCAATTAACTTTTGTGGTGCCGGCTCCATAAAGCGGCGCCCTACTTCGGTACGTGAAACTTTAGCAATGACCTTGTTGCCAATATGAACACTACCATCAGCATTTTTACTTAAACCCGCAAGGCGATACCAAACAATATGCTCGGTCAAACCTAAGTAAGCTGACGCCTCTACGGTTTTAACACCAAGCTTTAAAAAACGCTCAACCGCGCCACGCTCTAATGCTTCTTCCGCAGGTGCATGAATAAGGTTTACTGCGTAAGGGCCGTTAGGAAGCTGTGCTTGAATACGTTTAATCGCATCTTCAACCGCATCGGGTACTAGACCTGCAGCACCAAATGAACATAAAAACCCAGCTTTACCCAGAGCAACCACTAGCTCAACCGAGGCAATACCATTGGCCATAGCGCCGCCATGGTAGGCGTATTTAACACCATGTTGCTTTTTATAAGCATCATCACCTAAATCTTCAGGATTCAGCTTTTGAGCGAAGGCTAAAACATCAGTTTCGCCTGCTGTTGAAGTAACATTGGCTACGCCAAAATCATTACCGTTGCCAGTGCTGGATTTTGCTAAATAGACCGGTTTATTTAAATCAAGTAAGGCTGATTTAATTTCAATATTACTGCTTTTAACGTCTTTAGCATCAACTTTCCATGCCCAATCAATGGCATTGTTATTATTAAAACTTAAATTCGACATGTTTTTTTCCTGTTTATTCTTATATTTATCAGTGCTCTTTAATTTCTTAAATTCACGATTTATTTTAACAAGTATTAATACCGTTAATAGTTAAGCTCGAAGTCAGTCGGCTATTTTTCAAAGAAGGAACACGGAATTGATAAGTATCAATGAGTATTTCTAATGAAGAAAAATTGCCTAATGACAATGAGATTAGCAATTAACTAGGCTTCTATGATGGACAATACAATATCTTTCACTTCGTAAATGCGTAAACCATCTTTCGATAAATTAGCATCACCCACTAAACGCACTTCACCATCTTCACGAATAATGTCGGTGATATGCACATCAAGAGACATTTGTTTATTTAGTGGCGTGATTTGGCCACGGTATTTCCATTTAACTAAAGTTGCTGGTGCAATAAATCTAGGGTTAGTAAAAGCTTTACCTAAATCATTTTTCAAGGCGTAGGTTTGCATTAATTCAATAATGGCTTCTACACCTAATGAGCCTGGCATTACCGGATCTTGATGGAAGTGGTAACGGAAGAACCAATCAGTGGCATCAATGGTGCGTTCACCATGAACATAAGCAATGCCCGCTTTACCGCCACCTTCAACAATAGAAACGGTATCGATAAAGTTCATTTGACCGCCAGCAAGTTTATAATGCGGTTTATTTGTTGGTGCTTGATATAAAGCTAATGTGATATCGGTTAAGTTAATCACTTCAATGTCTGCTTTCGGCGTATTGTTATCAACAAACCATGGATAGGTGACTTTACCGTTATCTATGCCCAGTTGATTGGTCAAGGCATCGCTGCCGAAGTAACCAAATACTGCCGTGCCTTTATAGAACAAGTCATGACTGGCAAGATCTTGTGCGGCTTTACTGTCATCTTTTACATAAAGCTCAAAGGTGAAACTTTGAATGATCATACCACCCGCCATGGTAGTGCTTAACAAGGCTGATTTATTAACAATGGTTTTGTTGCGTAAATCAACTTGTTTGAGCAAGTCACCACTACCATCTAGGTTACGGAAAAATAAATCTTTTTCTGGGTAAACTAAGGTAGTGCCCATATAACCAGAGATAAAGCCGTTAGGTTGTAAAGCAATCTCCATGATCAGAGAGTATGGCATCCAGTTATCAACGCTGTTTTTAGTAAAGTACCAAGCATCTTCCGGTACATAATACTCAGCAATACAGCTTGATGGCTTTTTCAAATCTAAACGTGTGCCTTGTACTTCAACCACTTGCGTGACAACTTGTAAATCTCCACATGGCGTGCGCGGAGGAATACGGCCTTTATAAACGTCAAAGTCAGGACCAAAACATTTCGAGATATTACCGGTAGCAAATTCAAACATATGCCACGGCGTAAATGGTGCTTGGTTAGGCACGCGGTTTTGTCCGGCTAGCATAGGCGCTTCAAAATGTTGAATCGGGGTGACGCCCTTTTCTTTTGGCGCGTCAAAGTCAGACATGACTTTCATTAACGGGCGTTCAATATGCTTAAACGGGTTAATGCCACGTTCGTCTAACTCGCTACTATCAACCGTATTCTCAACAATACTTTCAACTTTGCTTTCAACAGCATTTTTACTTACTAAAGCAACATTGTCAGGCAAGGTGACTGGGTAAGGAGAATTTTCATCTTGCTCAGTGATCATCATCGCCAAGTTTTTAAAATCAACCACCACTTTGCCATCTAAAAGAATATCTATATTAGCTTTAAGGTATGGATATGGCTTCATGCCCATTTCAGTGACTTCCATACGGTAAGTCAAAGTATTATGCTGCGGCTGAACTTGACCACGACAACGAACCGTTTGCGATTCACCTGGCATAGGCTGGAAGCGAGCATTGTTCATATTGGCGTGCATGCCTAGTGACAACATAAAGAACATCGCCATTTGACCACAACCTTCACTCATTAATGAGCCGGCCATTACTTCATCACCTTTAAAGTGACATGGGAAGTACCAATGATCCGGTGCTAAATCTTTTTGCCCTTCAACAACACCTAAACCCCAATGTCCACCACTGGCGTCAACACTGATAATACGTTCAATCATTAAGAATTTTTCTGATGAGAACTTGATTGACGGGTTACGACCTTTTTGATCATAATCACTGCCAAAACAGCCTGCCACATCACCATTGACTAACTTCATCATGTCATTGTAATCGTATTGATCACGTGGACGAGTTAACAATGGTGTAAATGATGTTTTAACCGCATTAGCAAACTCTGCTTTGTCTTTGTCGTTGTGAATAACACCTTTACCGTCTTTTAATTCTTCGTCAGTAAAGAAGCCCGCACAACCGTTACGCATTATTAGGACTTTTTTATCACCGACGTAACAGTCGTAGTGGAAGAAGAATAATAATTGCTCGCCATTACGGGCGTATGAATCAATGTGAATTTCGTAACGCAGCGTTTCGCCGCCAAAGGCCATTTCTTCAAGGAAAGTTAACTGACAATCAAGTAAACGATAAACACGGTCACCTTTGGCTTGAAAATCAATACCAATATAAGAAATTAATAATAAATCACACTGACCTGATTCAACCGATACTGACCATGGAATTTGACCATCAATTAAAAAGGGTGCATCAACCGGAATATCATATTCGGTACACATGTATGATTTTTTATATTCGTTTACCGTTGCTTCAAGTTCGGTAACACGTGATACCAATAAATAATCTGTGGTCGGTAATCGTACTCGACGTGAGTAGCTATCAATAATTTTATACTCATCACCAAATACTTTAGCGATATCACCTTCTGCAAATTCAACTAAATCAGCGGTATCCCAAATGATGTTTTCAGGTTGGCTAAATTGCTCTTTTAATTGCAGTGGTGGATAGCTGTAACCTGCAGGGCCTTTGATTTTGAAACCAGACTGTTCAGCCCAGTATTTATTTGCCTCAACTAAATCATCCGTTTGTGCATTTGAACTAACAACCGAAAGCTTAGGTGTATGAGCCGTTGGCGCTAGTGACCGAGGTGTTTCTAATTGAGGTGTTGCAACATACGCAGGTAGGCCAGAACTAACATTGGCTTGCATTTCTATCAGTTTGGAAATCTGCTGACCTGCTACCTGACGAGTAGTCAAAAAGGCTTGGTGGGTAGCTGATTCTTGGAAAATTTCTTTACTTGCCTGATGTTTAACATCAGTACGTACTTGCCTTTTACTTTGGGTATTAGTAGTAGTCTTTTTCACTTGTACTCCAGTAACGACGGTAGATCGTTTTTTGGCTTGAATAGATTGGTTAGCTTGCTGAGCGGTATTAACTAATTTTGGCGCTGAGTCCTGTACGGGCTCTGCTGATGTAGCTAACAACTTAGGCTGTAAATTATTTAAATTAATCGTTTGCTTAACATTCGCTAATGGCTGTTTTGAAAATGCTTGTTTAATACCTGCCATTTCAGCTGATTGAACTTTCTCGATTATGTCATCAAAAATCGCTTTGCCACCTAAAGTAATGGTTTTTATTAACTTAGGACGTTGCTTTCCTGTCGGTGCGGGAGCTGCTTGATGCACTTGTTTACTTGAAGAGAGTATCAAGTGAGCACAGCTTTCATCTTTACCTAAACCATTAATTGCAATATAGGATTTATTTGTGCCTACACTCTGATCTAAAACTAAAGCAGATTTGACTATACTGGCAACACCTGAGGCATTAAAGGTATGGCCGACAGTGCTTTTAACCGAGCTGATAGTTTTACCTGGATAGAGTTTTGGTAGCGCTTGGCTTTCTGCGGCATTCTCGGTAATAAAACCACTGGCATGGGCTTCAACACTATTGATATCTTCGGCACTAAGTCCTGCAAGTGCTAATGATTTATTTGCCGCTTTAATAATAGCTTGTTCATCACAACCGTTGACAAAACTAATGCTGTCGATAGTGGCATAGATACTTTGTTCATTTACTGTAGATGCTGGTTTAACAACAAAAGCAGCTGCGCCCTCGCCTACTAACCATTGCTCTTGATTAAGGACATTGCTTGAATTTTGTTGGTCAATGGCTACCTTACCACTGTTTACCGGACCAAAATGCTGTCTTAGGGTAATATTCTCTATCGAGCCAGCTAAATCTACCGAGGCAATAATTACCGCATCAATATCCGAGGTTTGAAAGAGGTTTTCCGCTAACTCTACACAGCGATAAACAGAGTTTTCTTCTGCCGACAAAGTAATGGCTGGGCCTGAAAAATCCCATAACGCCGAAATACGCGAGGCCATAATATTACCAATAAACGAAGTATATTGATTTAGCTGTGCGGCGTGGGCAACACCGTCTTTGGCAATATTAGTTAAGGTTTCACGTTGCTCATCACTTAAGCTTACGCCTTGTTGCAATAAGCTCTCTTCGATTTGCGTGCTTAAATTAACGCGACCACGGTATTGATGAAGCTCTAATTCAATGCCCATTGCTACTAATACTGCAACATTGCTGCCTTCTTTAAGACCAGCATCTTTAGCAGCATTATCAGCTACCTTCATCATCATCAATTGTTGTGGAATTAAACAATCCTGCTCGTTTGGCGGCACTTTAAAGCGTAAGAAATCAATATCAAATTCTTCAACATAACCACCTACTGGCGCTTTAGCTAAAGATAAGGCATTCATCACTGCGGCATTCTTTTCAATGCCTTTCCAGCGCTTAGTTGGCAATTCTCTAAAGGTATTACCATTACTCTGAATAAGCGTTTTAAAACTCGCTAAATCTTTAGCTGCACCAAAGTGCGCGTCCATACCAATAATCGCTAATGGCTCACGTGCTTTAGGGACAGTAGTTACCGGCGCTAGCGTTTGTGTTGGCTGTTGTAAAACTAAATGGGCATTAGAGCCACCGAAACCAAAAACACTGACGCCAGCAGTTCTTGGCTTACCTTTTGAGGAGCTTGGCCAATCAATAGTATCCGTTGGCATTTGTGCGCCACCTAAATAGCCTTTTTTCGACGTTAATGGCTCATTTAAGTTTATGGTCGCAGGAATTTTAGCTTGATTAAGCGCCCAAATAGCCTTGGTCATGCCCGGCATACCTGCGGCGGTAAGCAAGTGACCTAAGTTAGATTTTACTGAGCCAAGTAGCGGTTTATTGCCATTTTCTCTGGGGAAGCGACTAAAAAAAGTATCCATTGAGGCAAGCTCAACGTTATCACCTTTGGGAGTACCCGTGGCATGACATTCAATATAATCAACGTCACGTGGATCAACACCGGCATTGTCATAGGCACGTTCGTAAACTAAAACCTGACCTTTGGTATTTGGACTTAAGACGAACTCGCCTTTACCGTCATTAGATAAAGCGCCGCCTTTGATAATAGCGTGAATTTTGTCACCATCACGTACCGCATCACTATGACGTTTAAGCACCATCATGCCAGCGCCTTCGCCAGCAAATAAACCTTGTGAATTTTTATCAAACGGGGCGTGAATATTGTTTGCGGGATAAGCTTGGAATATTGAGAAGCCCATATTAACAAACATAGGATCAGCGCCAGAGACAGCGCCAGCTAACATCATATCAGCCTTGCCCGTATGTAAATAATCACAAGCCAGTTTTACTGAATAACAACTCGAAGCACAAGCAGCGTCAAGAGCGAAATGTGTACCGCCTAAGCCTGCAGCTTTTGCTAGCAGTGCTGCCGGGTAGCCAGCCACTAAAGCATTATCCGCATGAAGATTGCTTTGGGCAATATCGGTATCAGAAAAGTGGCTTAACTGAAAATCTTTATCAAGACACGCTTTTAAGGCGTTATCGACCACTTGATGATACAAGGGCATAAATAAGTGATTAGATGATTTAGTTGGAAACGATAAATTTCCTAAAATAACACCACAATTTTCAAGTTTGTCACTGCCCCAATAACCGGCATCGGTTAATGCTTGTTGAGTAACATAAAGCGCCCATTGGTTTAAATCATCTAATTGATTAAGATAATCTGCCGTTAAGCCATTTTGTTTTTGAGCATTATTACTAATGTTAGTGTTAGCACTTGTTCTAACAAAAGCGCTAGCATCAAAGTCAAAATCACGAATATAACCACCGTGCACACAGTAAAATTTATCGGTATCGCCTTTCTTGCCCGTGTACTTGGCAGGATCAACACCCATTTGTTCTTTAGTGGCTTTGCTGCGGCAATCTTGTTTCTTCAGTAACTGCTGCCAAAACTCTTCTGGTGCAGAAGATCCTGGGAATAAATTAGCAATACCTACTACGGCAATATTTTCCATACTTTCCTCTATAAAGAGTCTTTAATGCTCTTTGCTCTGCTTAAATACGTTCATTCAAACAGCCTAATTTCGTCATACCCGAATTATTTTATCGAACATGCCATGGATGGCATTTATTAGACAATGCATGGAGCTTATTGTCCTGTAGCCAATTTCATTTACAATTATACTTATTAAAACATCAATAACATGGTTCCCCGACTAGACACTTCGGGGATGACGACTGCAAGGCTGATAGCTCAGACACTTACGGCATAGCCTCCATTTTTTCGTCATATCCGAGTTCACTTGTCGGATATCCACTCACTTTATTTTTATTTTTATTTTTTATGCACGATTATCGAGCCTTTAAATAAGGTTTTGATATCAAGCGTCACGCCATGGCTGATTAACTTAGCCAAAGCCCTTAAATACGTTAACTCGTCATTGGTACCTTTGGCATTTACTGGCACAGCAACGCGGGATTTACGCTGCGCTGTACTTTCAGTATCACCTTCACTAGTACCTTCGACCACACCTTGAACAGCAAAGTCCAAAATCTTGTCGGTCCAGCTACACAATGAGCGACCAGGTCCCATTTCAATAAATACTCGTGCACCTTTGTCATGCATGGTATTAATCAAACGAGGAAAATCTACTCGGTCACATAAACATTTAGCGACACTGTGGGCAATAGCTTTACTTAGCTGTGGCACAGGTAAATAACACGAACTTGAATACATCTTGGTTTTCAAACGTGGATTTACTTCCATGGTGTATAGCTCAACCATGTCTTGGTATTCTTTTTTAGCTGGTGCACTATGAATAGCATTGGCCATATTTAAAGCCATAGCGCGCACACCAAGTTTTTTAATCACGCGTAAACAATCTGCGGGATAACCTGCGAGTAGCAAACTGTCTGGGGTGTTAATGATGGTGCAATAAACCCGCTCTTCACCTTCACTGGCTTTGATAACCTCATCAAGTGTTGCCTTGATGGTATAGGTTTCCCAAATCAGCTCATTAGATTTTTCAGCTGTAGGCTCAGGCAGGCGCCAATGCTCACGCAACGTTAATAAGTCACCACAAAGGCGTTCATTAAAGGTATCCGAATTGGCTAAACGTGCGCTCATTAAACCCGGCTGTTGCCATGCACCAAGCGCTGCGTACATGCTGACTTCACCCATGCTATAGCCAGTCGCATAATCGGCTTTGACCTTAAAGACGTTCTCAAATACCTTAGTGAAAACACAAGCAAAACCAACACCGGCCTCGGCGATATCGGCCAAGTTACCGCGCAAGTTTAAATCAAGTTGCTTTAATTCTTTAAAGCTAGGACTAACAATAGTGCGCGGGTTTAACAACTTATCTTTTAAACTGGCGCCGATATCATCCGCTAAATCTGCTACGTCCTGATGAATTTCGGGAAACAAATGAAATAAATCACGACCTAAACCAACATAAGTTGCGCCAATACCCGGGTATAAAAACGAAACATTATTGTTTATTGACTCGGTATCGGCTGCTTCATTGTCAGTGGCAAGCTCATTAACAGGCACTGGCGTGAAAAAGCTGCCTTTCGGGGTGCGCCATTCTTTTTGCTGCGCAAATGCCGTCTCGATTCCTGACTGTGCCGATCGAATCTCTTTTAACAACTCTTCTTTAGATTCAGCTAGCAGCACAATAGTGTAGCGACTGCTTGCTGATTGAGCTTGGTTAAAACAGTTTAAAGCTATTTCTTTTAAGGATTGTTGGGCCTGGTCTGCTTCAGCTGCTATTGCAATTAACCTTGTCAATAAAGCTGGTTGAGAATCAGCTGGCACTAAAATAATTTTCAGTTCGCTACAAGCAATAAAGCCATTGTGACGAATATCTTGGCTAGGGTGTTTTTCACCAGCAACAATAATTTTATTTTCAGCTAAGACCAGATGACAGTAGTTATTGTTAGCGGCCAAACAACTGTAAGCAGCAAGATGAGCGCTGCCATTTGGCTGTGGATACCAAGGTCGAGCTTCAGTAGCTAGGTAAAAACTTGAGTCTTGCCAGTTTTGTAGTTCACTTGCTAATGGCTGCTGCCAATCACTGATGGCTGGAATATAACGTTGCTGCAAGGCAATAACGCTGCGCAGTAAACCGAAGACTTGTGAAAAGCCTTCGCCCTCACCCGTAACGCTACGTGCACAGGAGACTGCCGTGGTTAGTTTGTCTTCATCTGCATAACTGGCAATTAAACCGCGAGACTCGGCCATGGCAAGTTTACTATCCGCCAAGGCTGACACTTCTAACAAACCAACTTCATTAGCGCTAACTTGAGCATTATCTAGTGCAGATGCAGTAACCTCGGCCACCTCAGTAAAATTAGTAACTTCATCACCAACGGCAAAACCTTTTAGCCATGAATAAACATAACTATTATTACTTTGCGCAAAACTTACCGATGCAAATAACAATGCGGCCATGCCATGACAGTTTTGATAGCCAGTAAAGGATTCGTCAAAACTGTTAGTCGCTAATGGGTCTGCGGCTAAGTCATTATCAGTAAAGCTTTTAGGTAGGTTAACGCCGACTAATGCCACTAAGGCATTTTGCGCAATAAGTTCATCAATCTGTAACATGGCCTTGGCTAATGAACTCACCACAACCGCATTATCAATATCGATTGTTGGTTTTGCTTGATTAGTACCGTTTTGAGCCAGCACGATAACTTTGATATCAGTGCATGGAACTTGGTTAGCAAGCGCCATTCGCTCAACGGCTTTGCTAACGCTTATCGTTAGCGCTGAACCTTGCTCTTTAGCTAAGCTTTTACCTAGACTCTTACCTAGGTATAGCGCTCGCTCAACACTATCAATATTATCTTGAACACTTAATTGATTTTCAAATTGCGCATCTAAACCAATAATGGCGCTGTTAAAGTTACCTTGCACCATTAAGCACTTGCCTCATTTTTAGCTTTAGGCGCTTTTTTCGGTAGAAATAAATCATTTAAATTAGCGCTGGCAGTAACTTTGGCTGATTTTATCTCACTCAATAATTGCATATTTTCATCAATCATTTGAATATCTGCAACTAAAGAGCCGCGCTGTTTACCCTTACCTGAGCTTTTCACCACGTTAAGTTGCAAGTAAAAACGTTCGCCTACGGCTACTTCACGATATACCGTCCAGCTTTGAGTACTTGACGGTAAACTGCCTAAGCCAAGCTGTTTTTTCACCCAAACTAACATGGCCTGGTAGGCAATATCATTGGCGAAAATGTTACTTTGTTTTTTGCCAATGGTATTACCTAAACATGGCACAACAAAGTCACCTTGCTTAGCACTGGCAACTTCTGGGACTTGGCAGCTTAATAATAAGCCTTGGTCATTACACTCAAGTATTTCACTTATGCCTTGTAAGCTTGGGCCGTGAAATAACGTGCCGTTGGTATAAAGTGCCGCGGCACTTTCACCTGATGTTGGTATAACTAAGCTAACCTCAGGATTGGCTTTAAGTTTGCTCACTAACGTCAGCTGAGCGCCATAATGAAATACCAATTTACCTTCGGCATTGGTACTTGAAATTTTACTGTCGACAATCAAATCGTCGTTAATAAGTTCTGCCGTCATATCAATGTGATAATCACTCGCTTCATTGCCATCAAAGATGATGCCTTTGAACAACTTGTAATTATCTAAACCTTGATAATGAAAACCAGTATAGGCAGCTTCCGCCGCCTCACTCATCCAGGCAATCGCACACACGGTCGGTAATACTTGATCATCACCGATAGTATGGTCAGCTAAAAAGGCATTGTTAGTCGCTAAAAGTGTTTTACTAACACTTAACTGTAAGCGACTAACTTGTGGCTTTTTTACCTCAGTACCTGCGTCCGTAGCTTGTTTAGAAAGGTCATTACCAACAAGAATTTGAGCACAACGGTTATTGTCAGCGGATAATTCACTCACTAACAACTTTGCACCGGCATCAAGCGGAATGATGTAAACACCCCGGTCGTTAAACATACGTTTAAGCTCAGGTGTTACCATGCCGCCATCCCAAGGTCCCCAGTTAAAACTTAATACTTGCGCACTTGGGTTTAACGCTTTAAAGCGATAAGCCGTTTTATTTAAAATATCATTAGCAATAGAGTAATCAGACTGACCTGGATTACCGTAGAAACCTGCTGCTGATGAGAATAAAACTAGGTGTTTAATATTCTTTTGCTCGGTAGCCGCTAGTAGCGATAACAAACCATCAATTTTTGTGCTGTATACCGCATTGAATTCTTCTAAGGTTTTTTGCTCGATAAACTTATCGGCTAACACGCCAGCGCCATGGATGATGCCAGTAACAGTGCCTAATTTAGCCACTAATGGAGTAACGGCTTTAGTTACACTTTCGCTGTTAGTCACATCAGCAGCTACGTAGTGTGCTTGACCGCCAGCAGCTTTAATAGCCGTTAATGTTTGTGCAATTTCACGGTTTGCCAATACTGGACGAACAAATTGCGTAACTTTCACTGGTGTTGGTTTATCACCGGCGGCGATCAGTGCTTGCATCGCGGCTTTTTTCAGTGCTACTTCATCAGTAACACCTTGTGCCCAGCTTGGCTCATTATCATTAAATGATGAACGACCTAATAGGATAAATTTAGACTGATATTGTTTAGCAATTTCGATAACACAATGAGCGGTTACGCCTTTTGCGCCACCGCTAACTAAAAATACTGAGTTGTTGTCAATACTTGAGCCAGTTGCAAGTGCATAACTGTCAGTAGCAACACCGGTTAACGTTAAACGAGAGCCTAGGTTATTACTAAGGTTGTCAGTATCGTGAGCAACTTCTATGGTTGCAGTATCGATATCAAGTAATTCATCATTGATGATAGTCGCGGCTTTATCAGCGGCTAACTTACTTGATAAATCAACGATTCGACAGAAAACAGAGTCATCTCCTGCGTTCCACTCGTGGTTGATGGTTTTAACCAAACCGGCTAAACCGGCTTGTACTAAATCAGCTTTAACATCGGCCTTAACTTGCTTGGCACCCTCGGCATTAGCAAACCCTAACGCGCCACCTTGACGTGTTACCACAACAAATGAAGCACGTGCTTTCGTTGCCGCTTTTACTTTAGACAATTTAGCTAAAACAAAAGCTAACATTAAGCCTTGTTTTGCCGCTTCAGTATATTCAATAGCATTAACAGTTTGTTTGCTTTGCAGATAAAAAACGGCATCAAGTTGTTCGTTGCTCTCGATGATATCTTTAATTTGTGCTTCATCAAGTGTTTTTTCGCTGGTGCCAATTTCAATCACATTAACTGCTTTGCTAAAGGCTTTTTTCGAGCTACTCACCACCCAGTTAGGTTTTAATGCCGTGACCTGCCAACCTGCTTTAATAAGCTTGCCGCTTAAGGCAACCGCTGCGCCAGTACCGTCATCGACGATTAGCGCATTAGCTCCTTCGACTGCTTGTACAATTTTATTTACTGAAGATAATGCGGTTAGCTCCACTGTCGCACTCGGCGCACCTTGAAAGCTGGCACTAACTTCGCTAGCTTTTTCAGCTACTGGCACCGCGGCTTTAGTTCCCGGTGGCGTAGGCTCTGTTGGTGAAACTTTAGATTGCATGTAGCTAACGATTTCACCTAAGGTGCGCAGCTCAGCTAAATCTTCAGGGTTAAGCTCAGGTAAATCAGGGATGGTTTCTTGCACCGCTCCTAGAATTTCAACACGTTTAATCGAGTCAATACCCAAATCGGCTTCCATATCCATTTCAAGCTCTAACATTTCAGCTGGGTAACCGGTTTTCTCGGCTACTACTGTCATCATTACGCTTTGAATGTAATCTAAGTCGATTGTCGCCACTGCTTCTGTTGCGGTAGTTTCAGCCGTTACTGGAGCAACTTTAGATTGCATGTAGCTAACGATTTCACCTAAGGTGCGCAGCTCAGCTAAGTCTTCAGGGTTAAGCTCTGGTAAATCAGGAATGGTTTCTTG
>JALJPA010000116.1 GCA_022969215.1 Colwellia sp.
GCCTACCGGGCCAGCTTTATTACCTTTAGGAAAACTAGCACCAGAGTCAGCACTAGCGATTAATCAAGGACACTATATAGCCGAAAAATATCACGAAGTGATAACTGCAAAACCAACGGAGCCAGCCGTGCTAGCCACAGAACAGGAACAATAAGTAACCTTGCTCTGCTTACCTCTTAACTTACCGAAGCTAACTGACTTAATTTAGTTGGCTTAAGCTAACTTGGCCTGACTAAACAAAGACAATAATTAGTCAATATCAGCCACATGGGCAAGAAAGGTTAAACTCGGCGCAAAAAAGGCGCTACCGGTTTCTGCTTCGGTATATTTAAGTAAATGATCAGAATTACCATGGCCATCACCATGAATCATACTTTTCAGCATGATCTCAAATGGCTTAGGTGACTGACAATAAGACACAAAGAACAGCCCTTTACGTTTCATGTCACCATAAGGCATGCTTTGTCTAACAATTTCAAGACTATTGCCCTGCTCATCTTTAAGACTAGTGCGTTTGGTGTGTGCTGTTGGCGCCTTATCAGCACTTTCATATTCAACGTTATCTAGCTTAGTTCGGCCATAAACATCTTCTTGCTCATGCTCGGCAAGTGACTCCCAAAGTTTTAAATTATGCTGATAGCGCTGGGTATGTAGATAGCTGCCGCCAGCAAAGCTAGCATCATCTTGCTCTTTAACAAGCGCTACTGTACGGCGGTGTAAACCTTGTGGGTTTTCAGTGCCATCAACAAAGCCGGTTAAGTCTCGACCATCTAAAAACCTAAACGCTTGTACTTGTTCGATTAACTCAACACCATCACCAAGTAACTGGCATACTTTAGTGCTGACAATATGGTTAACATCAGCACGATCACTACGGATTTCAACGTATATATCATAACTATTTTTCGGTGCAATTCGATCATCACTATGCATAGCAGGAAATGGCGCTAATAGTGCAGGACGGGCTTGAGGATAAAATTCATCCCAATACGCTTCACCTATGGCAACAACACCAATAAGGTTGGCTTCAGAAAACTGCTCAGCATAATTTTCAAATAACTTAGGTAAACGAGAAATTGCCGCACGAATAAAAGCATTTTTATCATCCAAAACATTGAATAATAAATAATTTCCATGCAAGTTTGGTTCTGCACAAACACCAAATTGTTCTCTAGCCATTTCACTTCCTGTTAACGTATTTTATATTACCAAGTTATATTGTCAGTATTGTACACAATATAGTATGTCTTACCATGAAGTAAGCGGGAAAAGCTTAAATCACTTTCCATAAACCTTTGTCATCAATACACATTAGTTCTTTGAGGGTTTCTTTTTCACTGCCAAAATGATTATTAAAAGTGACATTAAGACATTGCTGCTTATTACGAGTAGTCGCTTTACCCTTAATAATAGTGCCTCGATTACCACTGTCCGTATTTTGCCAAACCGATTTTCTTTGGTTGTCATCATTAAGTAAAGTGACAACTTTTTCTTGCATCAGTGCAACATCTTGCGCGGTTAAATACTTAGCAGAACGAGAGTCTTTATCAACAATGCCGGTTAAGCCTGCAACCATTTCAAATGGCAGAGAGATCACTCCTTTAAAAAAACCTGACACTATGCCACTACTTGCTTCTGAGCCAATTGTTTTAGCGTCAACAATGGTATTTTCAATACGTGTAAGGTACTGCGGGATATATTCTCTGGACAGCTCAATTTCTGTTAGGTATTTCGTTGAGTGAGGCCGCCACAGGGCAACTTCTGCTGTGGTATTATTTGTAGTTTTAACAACGGCATCAACACGTTTAAGTATTGCCGGCATTGAAGCTTGTAGTTTTGCCACTTGCTGCTCTATGCTCGCCAGTTGACTTAGCATTGCAGGTAACTGTCTTGAATAATGCTCACTTTCCGCTATGGCTTGTTGCACGACAGGCAGCGAGTCTGCTACTTGTGATAAAATAGCTGGGGTTTGTTGTAAAACTAATTCTCTCACTTTACCAATTTCTACTCTGACGAGGGCAACCTCATTGACTATATCATCTACTTTCGGACTTACTGAATCGACTGTTTTCGTAGTTTTATCAATAACATTGATAATAGCGGGCAGGTGCAGAGTGAACTTGAATAACGACAAGGCTAAAAAGGCAATAGCAAGTGCCAACAGGGCTTGTGAATAAGAAAACTGTTTCGTCATAATTTAATACCAATTACTCTTGTTCAATTAAGTTAATTTCATCAACTAGACAATGCGCCAACTCACTAATTAACACATGATCGGGTTTATCTGTCGCTGATTCTCTCTTAATTATAATCTCTAATTCTTTTGCTGCTTGGTTAAGCTCATTAAAACCAAACATTTGAGCCGCGCCCGCTAAACGGTGAGCAAGGAAAGCCTGTTTATCTATATCATTATTACCACTACTAACGAGCAAGTTTCGCTTATCGTCACTAAGATTTATTTTAAATTCACTCACTAAATCACTCAAATCTACTTGAGCAAGGCTTTCTTCAGCTTTAGTAACAAGGTCAGTGTTAGAGTTATTGTCACTCTGAGAGGGGAAGTATTTGGCTATGGTGGCTATAAAGGTCTGTCTTTCTATGGGTTTCTTTAAGTGTCCGGTAAAACCTAACCCTAGGTATTGGCTAACTTCATGAGACATAGCATTCGCCGTTAAGGCATAAATAGGCTGCTTGTAGCCTAAATCACGTAGTGCTTTAAACGCTTCAACTCCATCCATTTCCGGCATTTGAATATCCAAAAGCACAAGGGTTGGCTGATGTTCAAGGCAAAGTTGTACCGCTTCCTTACCATTACTTGCGACAATGACTTCTAAACCTAAACCGGACAATAGTCGGGCTATCAAGCGACGGTTATCATCATGGTCTTCAGCCAAAAGTATTTTACCACTAAATAGGCTAGCACTGTCATGCTCTATTGGAGAAGCAGTTATGGTACTTAGACGGTCGTTGTTAATATGTATACAAGGCAAAGTTAAACAGAAAGTACTACCCTGCCCTAACTTACTGGTCACAGAAATATTTCCTGACATTAATTTTGCCAGTTGGTTTGATAAACTCAAGCCAAGTCCAGAGCCACCAAAACGGCGGCTAATACTATTATCCGCTTGAGTAAATATTTCAAAAACTTGTGCTAAATGATCTTTACTCAAACCAATGCCGGTGTCGGTGACAGTGAAAACCAATTGTCCATTTTGCCAATTAATATCGAGTGTTACCTGACCTTTTTCGGTGAACTTAATCGCGTTGGCACATAAATTCAACAATATTTGTTTTAAACGCAAGCTATCCACTTGAATAATAAAGGGTAAAGCTAATTGATGTTCAATGGTAAAACGCAAATGTTTTTGCTGAGCTTGATCAGTAAAGGTATGGGCTAAATCTTGAATTAATTCGGTTAAATCCAATGGTTGTATTTCTAATTCAAACTTATTGGCTTCAATTCGACTTAAATCCAAAATATCATTAATTAACTCTAATAAATGTAAACTATTGCCATGGATAACTGCGATATCTTCTTGAACTTTACTTTTCTCAATATCACCATGAATAATAGCTTCTGAGTGACCCACAATAGCGGTAAGTGGTGTGCGTATTTCATGACTCATATTAGCAAGAAATTGACTTTTTACTTGGTTAGCTTGAGCCAATTCATGGGTTAAATCTTCAAGTTCACGGGTCCGCTGTTTAACACGAAATTCCAACTCCTGCGTTAAGCGCTTTTCAAGGTAACGTCGGTAGATAAAAAATACCACCACTAAAATAAGCACTAGGGCTAAAATGATAATATTGCGTTGCTGCTCTATTTTAGCTGATCGTAAACTCTGTAGTTTTCTGCGCTGCTCTAAATCAACTATCTTTTGATGAAGCTGTACTGATTCAAATTCTGCTAATTTGTCATTCAGCAAATTATTAGACGCTAGCAGGTACCTGTATTGATATTTTTGTTGGTGGGCAAGCGCTTTAACAAATTCCTGTTTACTGGCATAGATTAACGCAGATATCGCTAAGTTTTCCGTCAATAGTGCTTGGTAATCTATGTTTTCACCTATCGTAATTGAGCGCTCTATATAGTATTCTGCTTGCAATAAATCTCCTGAATAAAAGGAGGCTTTAGCTAAACTTTGTAAACTACCGGCATAGGCTTTTTGGTGACCTATTTCTTTGCTAATGGCTAATGCCTGCTTGCCATAAAACAACGCTTGTTCAATATCAAAAGTATCATTATATATTTCAGACATATTATGCAGTTGTGAGGCAATATCATGTTTATAACCATGCTCTTGAAAATAATCTAAAGCGGCTAAAATATTTTCTATGCCTAGCTCAAACTGGCCAGAATCTTTATAAGCTACACCTAGAGTAGCTCTCGCTTGAGCCACACCAAAATCGTCTTGCAATTGCTGACGTTTTCTTACAATAACAATCAACATATCAATGGCACTATCAAAACGTTTTAAGCTGATATGCAACACAGCAATGTTATATCTAACATCAATTTTATCCGTTTCATCACCGTAGCGAGCATATAAAGGTTCGGCCAGTTGATAATTTACCAAGGCTAAATTAGGTTGACCCAAAGAAGTATAAACAAGGGCTATATTATTTAATAAGTTGGCCCGTTCAATGGCAAAGGTATTAACGTCATTCGCTTGATTATCATCATAATAAGCAAGGGATTTTTGATACGATTTTAAGGCTGGTTTTAACTCGCCTTGATAATACAGCAGTATGCCAAGCATTTTATTTGCTTGTGCTGCTAAGCTAGATAAGTCTGCCTGCACTGCTATTGTTCTTGCCTGTTGAACGATTTCAATACCTTGATTATATTGATACAAGGTAAGTAGAGTTTTACCTTGTTGCAGTGATATCAATACTTTTTCTGTCGCATTAAGGGCTGGGGACTTAATCAATTGCGATAATTCCAGCAAAGCTTGCTGTTTATTAGTATTCTGCTTTATTTCGCTAAGCTGTTGTTGTACCGAGCGATGCTGCGCCAAAACTTTATTGAGGCCTACTAAGTTGCTGATGGTCAAGACAAAAAAGAGCAGTGTTATTTGTTTTAGTCGTTCCATCATGGGGTATTTAGCGCTCAACTTTTCGCTATTATGTGCTGATGCATTTTATTAGCAGTATTAAGAGGGCATTTCTTAGCAGTATTAAAGGTCATTAGTTATAGCATTAATTGCCCTTAAAAAACATCCTATGATAAACAGCTTTAACCAAAGCATTGCCGCAGTATAAATAACATAGCCATTTTATAGCGCACAATATCTTTACTAGCCAATGGCTTAATTTTTAGCTTTACCTAGCTATCTTCCTTTTACTAGCCTAGAGATCGCCAAATAATGCCATTAACAGGGCAATAAAAAACCACCGACTAAGCGGTGGTTTTCACTAAATGATTCTTATCTGCCGATTAAACGGCGTTAGCTTAACTGAACAGATTTAATTTAGCTAACCTGACTTAGCTGAATCACGCTTTAGTTGTATCCGCAGCATCCGTACCAAATAACATGCGTTTAATGGCATTGATAAAGCGTCTTGCCAGCACACGTATATCTTCAATGATCAAGTAAAGACTAGGAATAAACACTAAGGTTACTATAGTGGCAAATAACACACCAAACGACAGTGATACCGCCATAGGGATCACTATTTGCGCCTGAGCACTGGTTTCAAAGAAAATAATAGGTACTAGGCCAATAAAGGTAGTAATTGACGTTAACATGATGGCGCGAAAACGCTTGGTGCCCGCATGTATTACCGCATCTTTTAAGCTCTCACCACGCTGCCTGGCCTTATTGACAAAATCCACCATCACCAAAGAATCATTGACTACCACGCCCGATGCCGCCGCAATACCAAACATGGATAACACACTTAAGTCCAAGCCTAATATCAGGTGACCGAATACCGCACCAATGACACCAAAAGGGATTACGGTCAAAATCATCAGTGCTTGTGAGTAAGACTTTAATGGTATAGCTAACAGTGAAAATATAATCATGATCGAAATCATTAGGTCACGGAACTGTTCCGCTGCACCATCCATTTCTTCTTGAATACGTCCAGACACTTCACTTTTCACTAAAGGATATTTTCTAAGTAACTCCGGAATAAAGTTATCACGAACATCTTTAGCTACTTTAAAGGGTTCAACTTGTTCGGCATCAACACTGGCCCAGACATTAATAGTGCGGTTACCATCTTCACGACGAATACGAGTAACACCATCTGTAAGAATAATTTCTGCCAACTCAGACAAAGGTAATTCAGCACCATTAGGGGCTTGGATCATGACATCATCAACATGACCAACACTGCTGCGTTGTTCAAGCGGATAACGTACCATCACTTTAACTTCTTCACTATCGCGTAAAATACGCTGCGCTTCTAAGCCATAAAAGCTATAGCTGACTTGTGAGGCAATATCTTCCAGTGTTAAACCTAAACTATAGGCCAAAGGTTTTAATGTGAACTGCACTTCTTTAGCACTGGTTTGACGAGAGTCATTAACATCACCGACACCTTTAAGTGAATTAAGTTTCAGTTTAAGTTCTTGCGCTGCCGCCAGTAACTGAGCATCGTCCTGACTTTCCAGTCTAAAGGCAATATCACCATCATCTCGGCCACCGCCAAACAAATTGTCACTAATGGTTAGTGATTTAACACCTGGGTAGTTAGGAATTGCCTTACGCCATAAATCGGCCAGCTCAAAAGTGTTCATAGCTCTTTCTTTTGGAATAACTAGCTTGACCATCACTTGACCGTTAGTTCTGCTACGCAAATCAACTTGCATATCAGAGATCATTGAACTGCCATATTCAGCTTCAATATCTTTATCAATTTTATGAATAATACTTTCAATGCTGAGTAGGGTATTTAAGGTGGCTTTTTCCGAAGCATCTATGTTCATTTCTACAGAGATACGAGGAAAATCATGAGGTATTTTAGGTTGGCCAACATAGCGCACTAAACCGCCACCAAATAAACCAGCACTTATTAACATTAAGCTAATAAAAAACATCAGCACCGCATAGCGATATTCAATAAACCTTATTAAAGCCGGACGATATACATTTTCAATAAAGTTTTTTAACTTAGAATCAATCCAGGCCCTAAGTCTATCCAGCGGGTTTCTAGGATTAAACTTTTTCACCTTCATTTTAACCAAATGCGCCGGTAAAATAAGTTTTGATTCAATGAGTGAAAATATTAGACATAAAACCACCACTCCACCAATAGCTTTACCAAAAGCAGCGGATGGTCCTTCACCAAAGAGGAAGGGTAAAAATACCGCAATAGTAGTAAGTACACCAAAAGTAGCCGGCATGGCGACACGTTTAACACCACGAATTACATTGTCAGTCGTGTGACCGTGCTCTTCAATTTCATCATGGGCACTTTCCCCCATAACGATGGCATCATCAACAACTATGCCCAAGACCAAAATAAAGGCAAACAAACTAATGACGTTGATACTGACACCGATAAATTCCATCGGCATAAATAATAGCGTGCCTAAGAAACATACCGGCAAGCCCATCATTACCCAGAATGCTAGCCGAACCCGTAAAAATAGCGCTAACATCAAGAATACTAATACCGCACCACTTTTCATGTTGTCGAGCATCATATTCAAGCGGCCATTGAGGTAATAAGTCATATCAACCCAAGTTTCTAGCTTAACTCCTTGCGGTAAAATAGAGGCTTTATCTTCAACATAGCGATTCATGATATCGGCAATATCCGTAATACTTTGATTCGCTGAAGCGCCGATAAAAATAGTGATGGAGTTTTCACCATTAAATTTGGAATATTGTAAACCTTCCTGGAAACCATCATTGATGGTAGCAAGTTCACCAAGTAGTACTTTGCTGCCATCTTCAAGGGTAATAACAGGGATTTGTTCAAACTCATGGCCACGATAGGCTTGGTTTTCCACCCGTAAGTTGATATAGCCATTGGCTGCGCGTATCTGTCCCGCTGACATATTGCGGGAAAAACTACGTACCGCGTTAGCGACATCCCGGAAACTTAAGCCGTATTCACGTAATTTATCTTTACTAACTTCAATGGATATTTCATAGTCTAAGCCACTGTATAACTCAGAAATACTGATGCCCGGTAGCTGCTGTATTTCATTATGAATTTTACGGCCAAGCTCTTTCAACTCACCATTAGTTAAATCACCATAAAGTGAAATATACATTACTTCTTGACGGAACTTCTCTCGTTCAACCTTGATTCGCTCCATACCGTCTGGAAAACTTGGAATCGCGTCAATGGCTGACTTTACCTCCTCCAGTACCACTTGTGGATCATAATCAAGCTCAACTTCAAACCAACCGTTGGAGTAATTTCGGTTAGAATAGGTTATCACTCGCTTAAGACCTTGCACTGATTTCAGCGCTTCTTCGACCTTAATGGTAATGCCTTCTTCAACCTCTTGTGGTGCGGCTCCTGGATAAGGTGCAGCATATGAAATCCAGTTAAATTCTAACTGCGGAAACATTTGTTTATTAATGGTCAGTGCCGTTAAGCTGCCACCAATCAAGATAAAAAACATAAGTAGGTTGGCAGCAATACTATTACGAGCAAACCAGGCAATAATGCCTTTATGGGTATCGATATCATCATGAGGTCGATTCAAGTTTTCGCTATCCTTTTGCTCATTACTTCTTTGTTCATCAGAGCTCATTACTATTCTCCTGACTCTTTGTTACTTGCCATTTGAGTTTCACTTTGCTCAACTTCAAGGTCTTTTTCTTCCAGTTGGCTTTCATCACTTATTAAGGCGAGTTGCATGCCATCAACAGGATAATCAAGTGCAGAAACAATCAGTTGATCGCCATCAGCTAAACCGTTAGCAACAACAACATGGCTGCCTTGCTGACGAACAATATCAATGGCAGCATAATGTAATTTTGACTCACTATCTAAGATAGCGACTTTACCATTAACCACTAAATAGCGCGGCACTAAGGTTGCTTGGCTGATGTCATAACCCATAATGTTAGCATTAACATAACTACCAAAACGTAACGGCGCAGCGCTGCTATCACTAGAACTTTTTAATCGATAAGGGTCGTTAATTTCAGCTACTAAATAACTCATGCGACTTTTGCTATCAATAACACCTTCACTGCGCGCTATCTTTGCTTGCCATAGCGTATCTTGGCCTGCATAAGTGCCAATGAGGTTAACTTCGGCATTAACGCCTGCTTTAGTGGATTTTGTTTTAACTAAAAAGGCTAATTGATTATCGGCCACGGGCAAGCGAATCTCTGCAATGGCAGTGCCCAATACATGACCAATTTTACTACCAACACTAACAAATGAGCCTAAGCCGACATTACGACTATCAATCATGGCATCATAAGGCGCTCGAATTTCGGTACGCTCTAAATTACGCTGTGCACGTAAAACCGAAGCTTGTGCCGCTTTAACCCGTGCTAATTCTTGCGCTAATTGTGGTTTACGTAAACTTAGCTCTGTCGGTGAGCTGTTTTCAATTTGCTTCCATTCACGCTCAGCAACTTTACCTTGGGCGACTTCTTTTTCTAATGCCGCTCGTGCTGAAGCCATTGAAGCTTGGGCATCAATCAACGCAGCATGATAATCACTCGGATCAATCCGTGCTAATAGCTGATCTTTTTTGACAAAGCCACCACGAACAAAGACAGTACTTAACTCAACAATCTCACCATTAACTTGAGCGACCAATTGTGTTTCATATTTCGGTTTGACCATGCCATAAGAGTTTACTTCCAGCGTCATTGGTGCAACGGATATATTTTCCACGGAAACGATAGGAGTATTATCAACTTTCTCTTTTTCTTCAGGTGGTTTTTTCATACTAGAAAAGCCCACCATGACGGCAATGCCGGTAACTAAGATAACTATTGGTATAATAATTTGTTTTTTAGTGGCCACTTTTAATCCCTTTCTCTCTAAAAGTTTAATGTTTTTTATTTGCTCTAGCGCTTTCTTGCTGGCAAATTTATCTTTATTTTATCCTGCTAGAATAACCAATTATTGATTACGGTTATTAACAAAGATGTAACTCGGTATTACAAAATCCACGCCATGTACTAAACCTGCAAATTAAAAATTTAGTAAAAATAATTAAAATCACTTACTTTCAAGTAGATAGGGATTTTTTTGATGGTGATTAATATATAAAATCTAAATTAAAATCAAAATAAAATTATTTCTGCCTTAGTCTATTTCACCATTTGTTTAGTTTTTTATTCATTAGCATCGACAAAATCACCACTTATGCCGAAACCATAAGCAATATTGAAATCATTGGGTATACCCCTGTGAATGCGTTACAATATGACAAATTCTCTCCACGGCACCTCCCATGACAAACCCACAAATAACCACGCAAGCCACCATTGGTAAATACAATCAGCTCAATGTTGTTGCCATGGCAGACAATGGCGCTTACCTAGATGCGGGTGACTTAGGTGAAATCCTATTACCTAAACGTTATGTACCAGAGTCATGCCAAGTCGAAGATACTCTTGCCGTGTTTATTTACCGCGATTCTGCAGATCGATTGATTGCTACCACGGAAACACCTTTAGCACAGGTGGGCGAATTTGTTTCTTTGAAAGTTATTGAAGTCAATAAAATGGGCGCTTTTCTTGATTGGGGCTTACCTAAAGATTTATTGGTGCCTTACAACCAACAGCACACCGCAATGGAAGCGGGTAAATATTACTTAGTCAGAGTTTTTCTTGACCAACTCACTGACCGTATAGCCGCCTCAAGTAAGTTAGATAAGTTTATTGATATATGGCCAGCAGAGTATCAACAAGGTGATAAAGTAAATTTAATTATTGGCGGTAAAACCGATTTAGGTTTCAAGGCCATTGTTAATGACCTACATTGGGGTTTACTTTACGATAATGAAATTTTTCAACACCTTAGAGTTGGCAAAAAAATTACCGGTTATATTAAACAAGTTCGTGAAGATGGCCGTTTAGATCTTATTCTAACGCGCGGCAGTAAGAACAAGGTTAATGATTTTTCTGAGAAATTATTAGCACACATAGCTGACCGTGGCGGCATTAGCCCACTACATGATAAAAGCTCGCCAGAGTTGATCCAAAGAACTTTAGGGGTGAGTAAAAAAACCTTTAAAGCGACAGTAGGAAATCTATTAAAAAAAGGTAAAATTACTATTATCAAAGATGGCATAAAGTTAGTTTAATACCAAGTAGCTGGATTAACCAACTTGCTATAAATACTGCAAAGAGCACTCATGGTGAAAAAAATGTTGTTACTGTTGGCTATTATAGCCAACAGTATTTTTCCGAGTAAAACATTCGCTATTGATGTCACTTATATCAGTCAGACTCGCGATTTAACCCCTTATTGGTATAATGTCTATGCTGTCGTGCAAGCTGCAGCGAGAGATTTAGACATTAACTTAACCATTATTGAAGGACAAGGGCATCGCATTTATCAGGCTGAAATTATTGCTACATTAGCGGTCGCAGCTAAAAAGCCAGATTTATTAATCTTTCATGCTTATAAACAAAATGCTAATGACTATTTTAAGTTACTTGAGCAAGCAAAAATTCCCTTTGTTACCTATTCAAATTTTACTGACCCTAATACTTTACCGGCCGTTAAATTTTTAGGTCAGCCACAAGGCAAATATAAATATTGGCTGTCAGAGCACTACGTGGAAAACTCGCAAGGTGCAGCTTTACTGATTAAGAGCTTAATTAATCAGGCTAAAGCGAGTAAATTATCAAGCCATAAAAAGCTAAAAGTACTCGCCTTAAGTGGCGATTTAATCATGGAATCCCTTGAACGAAGTGCAGGTGTTGCCGCACAAGTTAAACAAGAAAAAAATGCTATTTTAGTGCAAGATATTATCGCCAATTGGTCAAGTGATGATGCGAAAAACAAATTTAAAGCACTATATGCCAGACATAATGGCATTGATGTAGTTTGGGCGAGCTCAGATATAATGGCATTAGGCGCTTTAGCAGGTGCCATTGAGTTAGGTTTACGCCCCAATAAAGATATATTTATTGGCGGTTTTGATTGGGATGCCAAGGCAATAGCAAAAATAAAGCAAAACCAGTTGAGTGCTTCTGCTGGTGGACAGTTTTATAATATTGCTTGGTTACTGGTGCAAGTTTATGATCACTTTAATAATCAATCACCATTTACTAGCCAGAATAATAAAATTGGTGCTCAATACGCCATTATTGAGCAAAGTAATCTAGCGCAGTTTGAGCAACTTACCAAAATGGATATTTTAACATCGGTTAATTTTTACTGCTTTACTAAAACCTTTACACGCCAAACTAGTTATGACTTCTCTATGATTAACTTGCTACGACAGTCTAAGGTTCCTGACAAGCAACACTGTTTATAGCGCAATCAATTAATCACTATGGACTTTATGCGACAACCCGATAGTACCTACAGATAACTGAGATTCAAGCTCTATAAATGCTCATAACGATAAAAAGGCTATAACATAGTTATAGCCTTTTTATCAGGGTGATTAAGCTAGTGTTAAAGCCCTATAAATCTTATTGCTAAGCTTTTAAAAGCTGCCACGAATACCAACACTAAAGTTACGTCCTGGTAATGGCGCGACCTCTTTTAGAAAAGATGAATGCACTCGGGCATGCACATTGGTTAGGTTTTGCCCTTTCATATACAAGGTTAAATCATCACCAACACCAGCAATGTAATAATTAAGATGCGCGTCAACCATAGTATAACTATCCGTTGTTGTTTCTAGCTCGGCAATATCCGTTTGTTCAAAGTAATGGCTTAAACTCAATTCACTATCAAAGCTATCCGCTTGGTAATTGACAATAGCGCCAATTCTCATTGGTGGGATACGTGGTAGATTACCGTCTTCATTATTATCAATAAGTTTAGCTCGAATATAGTCTGCAAATAAGCTGGTTTTAACTGCCGATGACACTTGATAAACAAATTCAGCTTCAGCGCCATACATTTCAACATCCGCTTGTTGATAAACTAAGATAGGTAAGCCACCTTCATCTTCAGAGCCTCCAGCATGAGGGTGACCGTGACCTTCATCGAAAACTAAGCCGGTATCTTGTTGGTAATAATAATCGTTAATGCGATTATAAAAGGCGCTAACAACATAGCCAAAATTACCTTTAAATTTTCGTAAAGTTACATCTAAGTTCAACGATGTTTCGACACTAGGGGCTTGCTCTGCTAATTCAATATGAATTTCATCACCCTCTTGATGAACATCAAACATTGCGCCAACTTCAAAGGTATTGGTGCCTATATGTGGGCCAAAAGAAAATAACTCACCCGAAGAGGCGGCACGTTGTGAAAGAGCCACTGACAGCCCTAAATTATATCCGGGGTGATAATCCCAGACTAGACCTGCAGAAGCACTAATAGGAGTAAATGATTGTTGCTCGAATGATATTAAGGTTTCATGATGATCATGACCTGATGGCTCAGATTGCTGACCTTGGTGACCTTGGTGAGCATCTTCAAAACCAATTAAGCTATCATCGGCATCTATAGTAACTTGCTCTATTCTAGCGCCCAGTTGCAATAATACCGGGCCAAAATGCTTCTCTTCTAACCATGCCGCGGCGAACATTTCCGACTTAGCTGGCGGAGAAAAAGCCTCTTGCCCCAATGCTTTAAAGTCTGATGATTTATAATGTATTGTCCACGCACCTTGCCAACCAGAAAAATCGTGGTGGAAAAGGTCAACACGCGCTTCGGTACTTTTATTGGTAAAAGTTGTGCCAACCAAGCCCGACTCAATTTCTTGATGTTGATAATCACTGTAGGAAAATTTTGTACCGACTTTACTAATAAAGCTTTGTTCAAAATTATACTCGCCCAGCACCTGCCACCTATCTTGCTTCATTTTAGCGTAAACACCGGCATGTTCATCATCGATAGTAGTTATATGCTGCGAGTGTTCATCGTCATCCTCTTCGCCATGGCTATGCCCAGGAATTCCGTATTCTCTATTCATAAAGCCATAGGAAAAACCGATAAAGCCATCATCAAGTAAGTAACTTGAGCCAAAGGTGGCACCACTGGCGGTAGAGGCACTATTTTCTAAGCGGTTCTTGCCGTGCTCTTCATGCTCAGCATCCCCAGTATGATGTTCTTCGTCATGACCTTCTCCATGAGAATCAGCTTCACCGGCAAGTTTATAATCTTTAGAATCGCGCCAAAAACCATCTAAATGAAAAGCGATATTATCGATACCCGTTTGGATATTGATTGCCGCCTGCTTTTCATTAGAAACATCGTTATATTGTAACAAGTAGTCAACTTGATCATCAGTACTTGTTGGTACACGATCATCAACCACATTAACCACACCACCAATAGCCCCACTACCGTAAAATAGCGTTGCTGGGCCACGTAATACTTCTATTTGAGTAGCCGTACTCGTTTCGGTTG
>JALJPA010000117.1 GCA_022969215.1 Colwellia sp.
ACTACCGCGATAGTATTATTTGATACATGCGGGTGAGCGTTCACTTCGCTTGGTGCACCATGAGTAGCCCAGCGAGTATGAGCAATACCTGTGCCACCAGCTAATGGAGTTTCGGTAAGCGCTTGGTCAAGCTCTTTTACTTTACCTAAACGTTTTGTCGTAAATAGTTCGTTCTTATTATTGATCACTGCAACACCGGCAGAATCATAACCGCGATACTCTAATCGCTTTAAACCTTCTACTAAAATATCTGCTACATCGCGTTGGGCTACTGCGCCGACTATGCCACACATAATATTGATTCCTTTTCATTGTTCATATTTGATTACTATTATTAGTTTTGAGCTTAACTAACTTGAATAGCTTGTTTAAGTTAGCCCTTGGCGATAATTAATTTTACGCCTTGCTCCGTTAAGGCTATGCGCATTTCTTCTGAGAGACCATCATCGGTGATCACTGTATGAATTTGCTGCCAGTTTAGTTCTAAATTAGGGATTTTTTTGCTTATTTTCGCCGACTCAACCATCACGATAACTTCGCGAGCCACTTCAGCCATAACACGGCTTAAGCCGATTAATTCATTAAAGGTAGTAGTACCACGGTTAATATCAATACCATCGGCACCAATAAAGAGTTGGTCAAAATCATAAGAGCGTAATACTTGCTCGGCAACTTGCCCTTGAAACGCCTCTGAATTAGCATCCCAAGTGCCTCCGGTCATCAATAATGTCGGCTCATTTTCTAAGGCATGAATCTCGTTAGCAATGCTCAAGGCATTGGTCATTACCACTAAACCTTTTTTATGGGCTAACTCACTGACTAAAGCCGATGTAGTTTGGCCGCTATCAATGATAATGCGATTGTGATCACGAATAAGCATAGCCGCTTGTTTAGCAATCAATAGTTTTTGGTGAGAGAGTTGTTCCGTTTTTACTTCGGTAATCTCACTAGGCAAGGCCACTGCACCACCGTATCGTCGAAGCAATAAACCACTGTTTTCTAAAGCCGCAAGATCTTTACGAATTGTGACTTCTGAGGTATCAAATTGCTTAGCTAAGCTATCAACACTCACTTCACCATGAGCGTTTAAGTCGGCAATAATATTATGACGACGTTGTTGAGTATTGCGTTTAGACATTGGATTTACAGTCAACTTCTATGATTAGTTTGCTTCGAGTAGTTTCGAATTGCAGTTATTGGTTTCGATGTAAGTGACATTATCTTTCATATCGAAAGATAATGCAATTTATAGTTAGAAATTAACTTTACCAGCTGTAAAAATTTACTTACATCTTTACTAACTAATTCAGCTACAAAAAAGGCGCTATTAAAATAGCGCCTTTTTATTTAAGGGGGAGGTATATTGAAAAGCTAATGGTTAACTTTTCTTTGTTGGACGTTGCCAACCACTAAGATTACGCTGTTTTGCTCGGCCAAGGGCTAAATCACTTTCTGCTACTTGTTTGGTAATTACCGAGCCAGCAGCTATAGTTGCTGACTTGCCAATAGTTACCGGTGCGACTAATGAACTGTTTGAACCAATGAAAGCATTGTCACCAATGGTGGTAGTTGATTTATTTACGCCATCGTAATTACAGGTAATAGTACCAGCACCAATATTTACCTTAGTGCCAATTTCGGCATTACCTAAATACGATAAGTGACCTGCTTTAGTGCCTTCACCTAAAGTAGTATTTTTCATTTCAACAAAATTGCCAATATGCGAGTCTTGTTTCATTACTGAGCCTGGACGAATACGAGCAAAAGGACCAACAGAGCAGTCAGCTTCAATCACAGCGTCTTCAATAATACTGTTTGGCTTAATTTCAACATTGTTGCCAATGGTACTGTTAGTAATTATACAGTTAGCGCCGACAAGTACGCTATCACCTAAGGTTACTTCACCTTCGAAAATACAGTTTATGTCGATGCTTACTTCAGTGCCTGTGGTTAACTTACCACGAACGTCAATGCGCGCAGGGTCGCGTAAACTAGCGCCAGCAAGCATAAGTTCTTCAGCAATGCGCGCTTGGTAAGCACGCTCTAAGGTGGCAAGTTGCACGCGGTTATTCGCGCCTTCCACTTCAATTTCTGTTTCAGGGTGAGCGGTAGCTATTGTTTTACCTTCACCATGGGCGGCAGCAATAATATCCGTTAAGTAATATTCACCCTGCGCATTATCGCTAGACAAGTTACTTAACCAACGTTTTAAGTCGCCACCGTTAGCTAATAAAATACCAGTATTGGCTTCATTAATTTTTAATTGCTCTGCACTGGCATCTTTTTGCTCAATGATGCCGACTACCTGTTGCTCGCCCGCTATTTCTTCACGGACAATACGGCCATAACCCATAGGGTTAGCTAAATGCACAGTTAATAATGCCATGCCATTTTCCGGTTTAGCTGCCAGCAAACTTTCTAAGGTAGATACTTTCGTTAACGGCACGTCACCGTAAAGTACTAATACATCTTCATCATCGGCTAAAAAAGGCGATGCTTGATCAACCGCATGGCCGGTACCTAGTTGTTCTACTTGCTCAACAAATGTTAAGTCTTCTCCGGTATTTTCTTTCGTCAGTGTTGCTTTTAATACTTCACCACCAAAGCCGTACACTAGGTAGATATTGCTCGCGCCTAATTGACGAGCACTATCGATAACATGAGAAACCATAGGTTTGTCAGCTATATTATGGAGCACTTTGGGTAAAGAAGAGCGCATGCGAGTACCTTTACCCGCAGCAAGAATGACGACAGAGAGTGACATGATAAATCCATTCAATGAGAATTTTTAAGAGTGCGTATTGTAACCAAGTTACCCTATGCTTTACTAGTATGCTTGTTTAACTAAAACATGAATAGCTCATAGCAAGCGATTTACAAGTTGTTTCTCTTCGACTTAAATAGACAAAACAATTACCACCGAGGGCACAGAGTCGCTTTGCGCTACACCGAGTATGAGAGCCTAGGTTAGACAGCTACTACAGCTATGTCATGTTGTCGAATTAAACTGGCTAATTCTGGCTTACAAGAGCCACATTTAGTGCCACATTGTAACTGCTGACCTAATGCATCAACACTAGTGCAACCTTGTGCTATGGCACTATTAATGGTTTTTTCACCGACAGCAAAACAACTACATACTTGCTTACCTTGATTAAATTCTTCACTCGCTATACCCAATAACAGCGATTGTATAGTGGCAAACTCTAACTTTTCTGCACTAAAAACGTGTTCAAGCCAGCTCATTTCAAGCTCAGGCCACTCTTTAGCAAAGTAAGCTAAGGCGACTAATTTCCCCGCTTGCAAACAGATGATGTACGACTGGTTGCCTTGATTAAATTGCAACCATTCTCCCGATAACTTTGTCGCTTGCTGACACCATAATATGGCATCTGCAACCTGCTCTTCAAAGGCCGCTTGATAAGCACTGCCATAAGCTGTTTTATTTTTCAGCCAAAAGTCTGCAGTTAGTTCAACATCACTCACTGTGTGCAAGCTTAAATATTGCTGATAGCTTTTTTTAGTTAAGGCAACTGCACCTTGCTTACATTCAGCTTGGCCTGAAATAGGGTCAACAATACTTTGATATAAAGCACTAACATTAGCATGCGAGGCATAGCTTTTATTCCAATGTATTGGCATAAAACACTCACCCACGCGCTGTTTATCATCTAACTTAACGTGTGCAATCGCCTGGCCAGTACTGGCGGTAATGTTAAGCATATCATCATCAACAACCGCTAAATTTTTCGCATCACTAGGGTGAAGGTAAAGATAAGGCTTGTCAGTGTGCGCCGAAAGCTTATTGGTTTTTCCCGTGCGAGTCATGGTGTGCCACTGGTCACGGATACGGCCACTGTTAAGCACAAAAGGAAATTGCTCTGACGTTCTTTGTATTGGTAACTGTGGACTCACGGCAATAAATTGCGCTTTACCGGTAGCGGTATTGAATCTACCATCTGCATAAACTCGCTCACAACCTTGCGGGTATTGCTGGTTAACTGGCCATTGTATCGGTGTCAACTCATGGTATTCCTGCGTGGTTAACTGACTCAAGCCTGATAAATCAAGCAGACGTTCACCATTATTTTCAAAGCTGGTTAAACGAGCATGTTCGTTAAAAACATCACTGACTTGTTCGAAATCAAAACCAGCAAAGCCCATACTTTGCGCTACATCACGGATAATTTGCCAATCATGCTTGGCTTGCCCTGCAGGTGCAACCGCATTACGTTGACGCGAGATACGGCGCTCAGAGTTGGTCACTGTGCCATTTTTTTCTAACCAAGGTGTTGCTGGTAATTTTACGTCGGCAAAAGCTAAGGTGTCATTTTCTTCAACACAATCGGAAACAACCACGAGTTCGCATTGTTTCAACGCCGCGGCAATTTTGTCGCGATCAGGTAAACTCACCATAGGATTGGTGGCCATTATCCATACCGCTTTAATTTCTCCCGTGGCAATTTTGTCAAACATCTCCACGGCCTTGGCACCTTGTTTATTTGCCATGGTGGGTGATTGCCAAAAGCGCTGTACTTTATCTTGGTGTAATGGATTATCAATATCCATGTGAGCAGCGAGTTGATTGGCTAAGCCACCTACTTCCCTACCGCCCATTGCATTAGGTTGCCCCGTAATTGAAAAAGGGCCACAACCCGTTTTAGCCATTTTTCCGCTGGCTAAATGACAGTTAATAATACTCTGACACTTATCTACGCCAGAAGAAGATTGATTAACACCCATAGAATAGAAGGTAAGCGCCTTTTTACTCTGACAAAACAGCTGAAAAACAGCCGTTAATTCTTCGACGCTAACTTGGCAGTAATCAGCCACTTTCGCCACTGACCACATTGCAGCTTGTATTAGCGTTTCTTGAAAACCTTCGGTGAATTCATCGATATAATCAGCATCTAAGCCGCCATTTTCAGCCAAATAATTCAACAAACCATTAAAAAATGCGCCATCACTGCCCGGTTTTAATTGAATAAAGTTATCGGCTAATTCGCAAGTTGCTGTTTTTCTTGGATCAATGACTACAACTTTCATCAAAGGATTGATCTTTTTAGCGCGCTCAATACGTTGATATAAAACAGGATGTGTCCACGCGGCATTAGAGCCTGTCAGTAATAACAAGTCGGTTTGCTCAAGGTCTTGATAACTACAAGGCACTACGTCTTCGCCAAAAGCGCGCTTATAAGCCGAAACTGCCGACGACATGCACAGTCTAGAGTTAGTATCGATATTGCCTGAGCCGATATAACCCTTCATCAATTTGTTGGCCAAGTAATAGTCTTCGGTCAATAGCTGACCTGAGACATAAAAAGCAACGGCATCTTTACCGTGCTTTTTAATAATATCGCTGAATGTTTCCGCCACATAATCGGTAGCTTGCTGCCAACTAACCTGCTTGCCTGAAATTTCAGGGACTAACAAGCGATTAGTTAAATCTATGGTGTTGAGTAAGTTACTGCCTTTTACACATAACTTGCCATAGTTGGCCGGATGATCAGCTGAACCCGTTAATGATGTAGCTTTACCATCGGCTATACCAATATCAACACCACAACCAACACCACAATAGGCGCAGGTGCTTTGGATAAGTGACGGCTCAGTTGTTGCTACTTTTACTGAAGTAAGCGCTGCAGCGGGTATAAATTTACTCATATTGAATTCCTAAAAATTAGCCTCTGCTACAAGTTAGTAAAAGACTTGCACTAGTTCGTTTTCAATACGTATATCGTACACAGCAATACTCTGCTCTTCTTGCAAACAACGACCTGTCTTTAATGAAAAATGTTGTTTGTATAACGGCGAAGCAACCACAGGTTCATCTGCAATACAGCCAACAATGCCACGATATAAAACATTGGCTTTACCGATAGGATCGTAGTTGCCAACGGCATATATTTTTTCTTCGCTATTCGGTAGGTGAAAAATAGCAATTTGTTCTTCTACTTTCTGCTCATTTGCTTCATTTACCAGTAATGCGCAAATGCCTGAATCTTTTACTAAGTCACTTGAGTCACAAATTGTGCGCCATGTTTTGTTAGTAGTTGTAGTCATTTTTTGTGCTCCTCTTAAGCTTCTTCAGCTACTGCTTCTTTTTCTGTAGCATCATTTTCTACAGATGGGATAAAGGTTACGGCAATTTTCTCTTCACCACGTGCTGGACGAATTTGCTCTCGCTCGGTAACAAATTGGATATTGCTATCACTTTTATCTGAGTTAACAAAAGGTTGGAAACGTTTTAATGCTTCAGGATCTTCCAAAGTCGTTTTCCATTCACATTGATAACTACCAACAATTGCCGCCATTTGCTCTTCTAGCGCATCGGTAATACCTAAGCTGTCCTTCATGATAACGTCTTGTAAGTAAGCTAAGCCGCCTTCTAAGTTATCCATCCAAACTGAAGTACGTTGTAACCTGTCACCCGTTTGCACGTAGAACATTAAAATACGATCAACATATTTCACTAAGGTTTCATCATCTAAATCGGTGGCAAATAAATCACCGTGGCGTGGTTTCATGCCACCGTTACCGCCGACAAAAAGGTTCCAACCATTTTCGGTGGCAATAATACCTATGTCTTTACCTTGTGCTTCAGCACATTCGCGGGTACAACCTGAGACACCAAATTTAATCTTATGTGGGGCACGTAAACCCTTGTATCTGTTTTCTAAATCGATGGCCATAGTCATGCTATCTTGCACGCCGTAACGACACCAAGTAGAACCAACACATGATTTAACAGTACGTAATGATTTACCATAGGCGTGGCCTGTTTCAAAACCGGCATCAACTAACTCTTTCCAAATGGGTGGTAATTGTTCAACACGCGCGCCGAATAAATCAACACGTGCGCCACCCGTAATTTTGGTATATAAATTATATTTCTTGGCAACTTGCCCTAAAACGATAAGTTTATCTGGGGTAATTTCACCGCCGGCAATACGTGGTACTACGGAATAGGTACCATCTTTTTGCATGTTGCCTAGGTAAGTATCATTAGTGTCTTGTAATGATAAATGTGGCTTTTTAAGAATGTAGTCATTCCACACTGACGCCAGCACTGAAGCTGCTACCGGTTTACAAATTTCACAACCTAAACCACGACCGTGCGAGCTAAGTAGCTCATCAAAGGTTTTGATTTTTTCAACACTAACAATGTCAAACAGCTCTTTACGTGAATAAGCAAAATGTTCACAAATGTCTTTTTTAACTTCAACACCGCGTTTTTCAAACTCGTTATCGGCAACACTTTTAACTAAGGCTGCACAACCACCACAACCTGAGCCGGCTTTAGTGCCGCTTTTCACTTGACCAACATCAACGGCGCCACAATCAATCGCGGCAATAATGTCGCCTTTAGTAACGTTATGACATGAACAAATAGTGGCAGTATCAGGTAAGGCATCAACACCTAAAGTAGGCTTATCTGCCGCCATTGGCAGAATTAGACCTTCAGGTGATTCCGGTAATTCAATGGCATTAAGCATATATTGCAATAAGGTATCGTATTCACTGGTATCACCAATAAGCACTGCACCAAGTAAGGATTTTTTATCGCTCGATACCACGATTTTCTTATAAACGCCTTCAGGTTGGTTTTCATAGGTATAAGTTAATGAACCTTCCGTTTTAGCGTGGGCGTCACCAATAGAGCCAACTTCAACACCCATGAGTTTTAATTTAGTACTCATATCAGCACCGGTAAATTCTGCTTCTTCACCGCCAATATGTTTTGCTACGACTTTAGCCATGGCATAACCCGGAGCAACTAAACCAAAAATAAAGTTATTCCATAAAGCACATTCACCAATTGCATAAATATCGACATCTGAGGTTTGACATTGGTTATCAATAACAATACCTCCACGGGCGCCTATTTCAAGGTCAAATTCACGGGCGAGGTTGTCATAAGGGCGAATACCCGCTGAGAATAAAATTAGATCTGTTTCAAGTTCTGTACCGTCGCTGAAACATAATTTATAACGGTGCTTATCACCAGCTACAATTTCATTGGTGGCTTTTGAGGTATGTACTTGTACACCTAGCTCTTCGATTTTTGTTTTTAATAAACGACCACCGCCGCCATCAACTTGTACACCCATTAACTGTGGAGCAAATTCAACAACATGTGTTTCTAAGCCAAGCTCTTTTACCGCTTTTGCTGCCTCTAAACCAAGAAGACCACCACCAATAACAACACCAACCTTACTAACATCAGCACTGGCTTGAATCGCTTCTAAGTCATCGATGGTACGATAAACTAAGCTATGCTCAACATCGCCACCAGGAATAGGCGGCACAAATGGATATGAACCAGTAGCTAAAATAAGTTTGTCATATTCAAAAGAGTCACCGCTTTCAGTAGTGACTACTTTAGCTGACTTATCAATATTGGTTACTTTAGCATTGGTTTTAAAAGTAACACCAAGTTCTTCATAATGCTCTGGCGTAGTCATCGCCAAGTCTTCGGCAGTTTTACCGCCAAAGTATTCGGATAAGTGCACGCGATCGTAAGCTAAGCGTGATTCTGCCGAGAGCACTGTTATTTGATAATCTGAATTTTTAGCCATTTCTTCGACAAAGTGATGGCCAACCATGCCATTACCAACCACAACAATTTTAGCTTTGCTCAACAGCTGTTTATCTGAATTCATAAGGACAATCCTACTCATAGTACGAGAATAGAATAAAACGCTTTGCTTGAGACTTAAGTTAAGGCTTCTCTTGCCAGCAAGGTTTTATCCAACATGACATGAATAGAGCAAGCTAAGTGCCAACTAAATTAGTTAATAAATAACAATGAGTTATGTATTTTACATTGCTCGAGGTATTAGTTGATGCACTAGGGTGATGACTATTGGGCACTCCTACGGTGCAAGTGCTGACACAATTGAAACAAGCTGAAAACCGGTCAATAAATGGTAACTGAGTGCTGCAGTCTTTAAATTTTTAGAGACTTTTAAGCAATGGTTTAGTGGGTCGTTGATCTAGGAAGGATTCGCTTTAGTCGAATAAATGACGGATATAGAACCGATATCAACTCTATATCCCTTCAATGCTTTAGTCTCAGGTGAGTGCTTGACCGTCAAAGCTGCCTTAATAGCAGCGCTTAGCTCAAGTCGTTATGATTGATACCGCGGCTTCATTGGGCAGAACAGTGTCTTTTTCTAGCTTAAATTTTTCGATAAATTGGCTGGCAGGCATAGGTCTTCCGGTATAATAACCCTGCACATAATCACACTTTTCGTCCTGTAGATATTGCAGCTGCGCCCTTGTTTCTACACCTTCGGCCAGTACATCTAATCCCAACGAATGGCTCATCTGAATAATAGCAGTGGTGATGGATTTACTATCATCGTCATTTTCAAGATCTGAAATAAAACTACGATCTATTTTTACCTTTTGAATAGGAAAACGCTTCAAATAACTCAGTGACGAATAACCAGTACCGAAATCATCCATTGCCAGCTGAAAGCCAGCATCATGTAAAGCTTTCATCATATCTATGGCTTGAGTAACATTATCCATCACCGCGCCTTCGGTGATTTCAAGTTCGATAAAGTTACTGCTAACATCATGCTGCCCTAGAATCATCAGCATATGTTGTAAAAAATCTTTACGCCTAAATTGTACCGGTGAAATGTTAATCGCTACCTTAATATCTACAATACCCGCATTTATAAAGGTTTTTATTTCACGACATGCCTGTGCCAAGACCCAATCTCCCAACTCATTGATCAGTCCGCTCTGCTCAGCAACCGCAATAAACTTATCCGGCGGGATCATACCTTTCTCAGGGTGGTGCCAACGTATCAATGCCTCAGCGCCAACAAGTTTCTTATGGTCAATAGTAAAAAGCGGTTGATAATAGAGTTCAAAATGGTCTTGGGTCAAAGACTCGGCTAGATCAGTCAAAATTTCCTTGTTTTGTTGTAACTTAGCGTTCATCTCGCAAGTAAAGAAGCAAGTGGTATTACGACCATTATCCTTAGCCTGATACATGGCAATATCAGCATTTCGTAGCAACTCTTCACTATTATCTGCATCATCAGGACAAATAGTTACCCCGATGCTACTGCCCATATTAATATTATGGCCATTCACTTTTATCGGTTTTTTCAATAACTGGTTGAGTCGACGGGCAAAACTCACTGCGTCTTCAACCCCGTCAACCTTATTGATAATGAAAGCAAATTCATCCCCACCTAATCTTGCGACCGTATCCATTTCACGCCCGGTATCAGCGAGTCTTAGCGCCACTTCTTTAAGTAATTCATCACCCGCTTCATGGCCCATGGTGTCATTAATTATCTTGAAGTTATCTAGATCCATAAAGAAGACAGCAAATTTATGATCGTGACGTTTAGCCAGCGCTACCGCCTGCTGTAATCTATCTTGAAATAATAACCGATTTGGCAAACCCGTCAGTGGATCATGCCGTGCTAAATGCTTTAATTTAAGTTCTGCTTGGTTAAAGTAATAAGCCAGCAAACCGAATTCATCTTTTCTGCGATCATCAAGCAACTCTGTCTGATTATTATCCCCATCTGCTACCGATTTCTGCAGTTGGTTGACCATTTGATACATAGGTACAATTAAACTACGTCGACAATAAATAAAGCCGAAAAAAGCCGCGACAATCATGATGGCGATAAGTAATACTAAGATCAAATTTGCCACCTTACTTGCGCTATTTATCGCCACCTGCTGTGGTGTAACGACTATTATTTTCCATAAGGTTTTGGGCATTATAAATACCGACACGTTCACCGGCTCACCGAGTAAGAAGTCTTGCTTACTGATCACCGAAATCGTTGTAGAACGAAGCTTGTCATTCTGATCTCGTAACATCGACATATTTGCAACAATTAATTGCGCGTCTAAGGAAGATATTTGTTTGCTTTGCTCAGCAATTTTATCAGCCAGTAGCCTACTATTTTCTGCAACAGACTGAATCAAAGATTGGTTTATTTCAGTTAACACATCAGCAACAGGCTGAAATGAATCAAGTTTTTCAGCTAGCTGATTTACCGTAATATACTCTTGGGTTAAATTGTTATTATCTCGATTGGTTGTTTTAGTTAGCTGGTCATCAGGAAATGACAAAAATTTATTATTACGATCAACGGCATAAGCGTAACCGCCAAGCTTAGCACTACCCTCGCGCAATATACTCTTCAGTTGTTGCAGACTGACATCAACCGTCGCATTACCCGAAAACTGTTGCTGTTCGAACATTGCTACCGTGCAGGTTACCATCGGCGCCAAGGTATAGGGATCCATATAAGACTTTGACCAGAGACACTCTCCAGGTCTGCTATAACGACCTGGCACATACCATTCTTCGTTATGATAACCAGCACTATCGACATCATTATATTGGTCGAAATATCGCAATTTACCTGAACTGTCTCGCCCCCAAAAGAAGCTGCGTCGCTCTTGCCCTGGGGTGAATTTATCAGGCTCAGGCCAGACGCCACCACCAACAATAAAGTCTTGGCTTTCTTGCATCGCAAGCATCTGAGGAATAACTTGGTAGAATTGTTGCGGCTCTTTAGGTAACGTTTCACCTACGGCGGCCAAATTACGGGTTAAGGTTTCGGCAATACTAATACGTAGTGATATCTCGGACACGATGCGTGCACCAGTCTCGTCGATCAATTCTTTGTTTTTATTGACCAGGTATTCTTTAGCGACGAGGTCGACCACCATATAAGTTGCCGCGATCATCACTAGAAATAACAGACTCAAGCCAAAAGAAAACTTAAATAAAATGGTATGTTTGGGTCTTACTGTCGGTCGAATAGCAGACATACCTTCTCCTGAAAGCTAGCTATATTAATAATAGAAAATGAATGGCGTGATAAATTTTCGGCTAGTGCCTGCATAAGCTTAGAGTAAATGACTCGATCTCTCAAAAAATAGCTGTCATTCACCTCATAACTACCACTTATGTGTATAAATAAACAATAAAGATTAGTAAATATTATCGTTTAGTTTTACGCATACTCAATTGAATATCAATAGGTTGTAATGCTGTGTAATATTTATTGCCGTGCGAGAAGTACCAGCTCTAAAAATTAGCGTAGTTAACCATAAAATGAAAAAGATTAGCGCGATCCCTTGCCAAAACAGCACTGGGTTCCGTTGTTAAATGGGCTGACTTTTATATTCCACCATAAATTTAGTTAACTTTTATAGGGAAATAGCAGCTAGACAGTGCAATATTTTCAAGAGAGATCAAATAAGGAGAGCCTACTCTAGGTAAACTCCCCTTGCTGTACTAGATTTTTGTTATAGCTTTGGCTTGGAATTCGTGGTGATAGTTTGTATGAAGTAATGATTAAGCTAGACGGTTAAGTATTCTTCATAAATGATTTTGTTATCTTGCCAAGTTTGAATATGTTTACCGGTAAACTCGTTTAAAGTTTCATCATTACCTATCATTTTATAGAGGAAGACCAACTCACTAATATTGCCATTAAGTTGCTGAGAAATCAGTTGAATATCGAAAGATTCAATGGAGGCAACAAAACCCTTTTGTATCTCATAGGCTTCACGCATCGACTGTGCAAATAAGTCACCGTTACTGAGCATAGTGACGTCATCATGATAGTATTTTTCACATAATGCCAGTACTTGTCCTGCTTGATTCATCCTTATGAAATCATCGACTAAATATTGCATAAATTAATCCCTTAATTGTTTTTAGACGTTGTTATACCAATTGAACACCAACTTAAAAGTATAGCTACTTTTTATCGCTATACTAGGGTCTGCTCTTACTATCCTTTATGTTACTTACCAGTAAAGTGATTAGCTTACTTCACTGTTTGTGTATAAAACTCACTGATGTACTGACCGCCTTTAATATTGGCGATTAAACGTAATTTATAACTATCACCTTTATTAGCTACCAGCTCACCTATTGGAGTATTACTGTGCCAATAATAAGGAGATTTTTGCATGCCTAAAGGGTAAGGCGTCACTTTATCGTGTTTATCGACTAAAAATAGAGTCACGCTATCTAATGGAAAGGTTGAATTAACCTCAGTAACACCGGCTTTATCAGAAATATTAACTTTAAAGTCACCTGATATCAGCACACAACTTTGATTGATAATATCGCAGTGCCCATCGGGAGATAAGGTAATAAGTTTACTGTCGTTTGCAACCGCCTCTTCATAATAATCAGCACCAATAAAACCAAAAATAGCGAGGAAGGGGGCAACGATAAAGGCAAGTCTAGTGTGTTTATTCATAATGTCTTCTTATAATACATGGGGAGTTAACTTTGCTTAGTTAGTTTAACAAAAAAGGCTAGACGAGTTATTAAAAAAACAGTCGTCTAACCTTTTATTTTTACTTGGCGTGAAATTAAATCACGCCGTCATCACAATAAAACTCTAGTGATCATGTGCTGCACTAACAGTACCCGATGGTATACGCATATTCTCAACCATATCTTGGATATGCTTAGGCGCAGGACCAGTCACTTGTAATACCGCAAATGCGACACCGAAGTTAACCAACGCACCGACCGCACCAAAAGCGTTAGGCGAGATACCGAAGAACCAGTTAGGTTCCATGCCACCTAGGAACGAAGTACCAGGGATAAACATAATACCTTTGTGTTGGAACACATATAACATAGTGATACCAATACCTGAACACATACCGGCAACCGCCGCTGGGCCACTCATTTTCTTAGCGAAAATACCCATCATTAGCGCAGGGAAGATACTGGATGCCGCTAAACCAAAGGCTAAGGCAACCGTACCTGCGGCAAATCCAGGCGGATTCAGCCCTAAGTAACCCGAGACGATTATTGCGATAGTCATCACCACTCGACTCGATAACAGCTCATTTTTCTCGGACATGTCCGGTGTTAATATACCCTTCATTAAATCATGCGAGATGGATGAAGATATTGCCAATAACAAACCAGCTGCGGTTGACAGTGCTGCGGCTAAACCACCGGCGGCAACTAAGGCGATAACCCAGTTAGGTAAGTTAGCAATAGCAGGGTTAGCTAATACCATGATGTCACGGTCAACTTTAACCATTTCATTAATAAGTATTTCTGCACCCGTTTTTTCATCAATTTTGATTTCATCTGTATTATTAGCAGTGTATTGAATTTTACCATCACCATTTTTGTCTTCATACTTTAACAGACCCGTTTTTTCCCAATCTTTAAACCATTGTGGACGCTCAGCGTATTCAAGGTTTTGACCGGCTGCAGGTTCAATAGTATTCATCAAGTTAAGACGAGCCATTGCACCAACTGCTGGAGCTACGGTGTAAAGTAAGGCGATACATACTAAGGCATAACCCGCTGAAGCACGTGCTGCTTGCACTGAAGGAACAGTGAAGACACGCATAATTACATGAGGAAGACCCGCAGTACCAATCATCAATGAGATGGTATAAGCGAACATGTTTACT
>JALJPA010000118.1 GCA_022969215.1 Colwellia sp.
ACAAATTTGTTAACACTATGACGCAAGAGCCGACAATTGATCAATTGTTACCTCTACCTAAGTCAGATGACAAAGAAATTAGTCATCGTTGGGATTATATTTACGAACCAGATGCTAACTCATTGTTAGATCAATTATTAGTTCGTTATATTGGATCTCAAGTATATCAAGGTGTTGTTGAAAATATTGCTTGTGAACAAGCATCTCGTATGGTTTCAATGAAAGCCGCAACGGATAATGCGGGTGATTTAATCGACGATCTTCAATTGATATACAACAAAGCGCGTCAAGCAGCGATTACTCAAGAATTGGGTGAGATTGTTGCTGGTGCAGCTGCGGTAGGGTAAACAGTCTAGTTCTGTAATGGAACTGAACTGATAACAATTTTCGTAATTTAAAGAAAAGTTAGCTACAGCGAAGCTTAGCTAACTTAAATTAAGAGGAATAAACATGAGTACAGGTAAAGTCGTCCAAATAATTGGCGCAGTTGTGGATGTTGAATTTCCACAAAATGCCGTACCTCAGGTATATGACGCAATTAAAGTAACCGAAGGTAACCTTGAAGGTTTAGTACTTGAAGTTCAACAGCAGCTTGGTGGCGGCGTTGTACGTACTATCGCAATGGGTTCTTCAGACGGTTTGTGTCGTGGTCTGAATGTAGTAAATACAGGTGAATCTATTCAAGTACCTGTTGGTGTTGAGACGTTAGGTCGCATCATGAACGTACTTGGTGAGCCTATTGATGAAGCAGGTCCAATTGGCGAAAAATCTCGTTGGTCTATTCACCGTGAAGCACCAGCTTACGCTGAACAAGCTATGTCAAATGAATTGCTAGAAACTGGTATCAAAGTAATCGATTTAATTTGTCCATTCGCTAAGGGTGGTAAAGTTGGTCTTTTCGGTGGTGCTGGTGTTGGTAAAACAGTAAACATGATGGAACTTATCCGTAACATCGCGATCGAGCACAGTGGTTACTCAGTATTTGCTGGTGTTGGTGAGCGTACACGTGAAGGTAACGATTTCTATCACGAAATGAACGATTCTAACGTACTTGATAAAGTATCGTTGGTTTACGGTCAAATGAACGAGCCTCCAGGAAACCGTTTACGTGTTGCCTTTACTGGTTTAACTATGGCTGAAAAATTCCGTGACGAAGGTCGTGACGTATTATTCTTCGTAGATAACATTTACCGTTATACTCTTGCGGGTACTGAAGTATCAGCACTACTTGGTCGTATGCCATCAGCTGTTGGTTATCAACCAACGCTTGCTGAAGAAATGGGTGTATTACAAGAGCGTATTACTTCAACTCATAAAGGTTCAATCACTTCAATCCAAGCGGTATACGTACCTGCGGATGATTTAACTGACCCTAGCCCGGCAACTACTTTTGCTCACTTAGATGCAACTGTTGTATTGAGCCGTGATATCGCTTCACAAGGTATTTACCCAGCTATCGATCCTCTTGACTCAACTTCGCGTCAACTAGATCCGTTAGTTGTTGGTACTGAACATTATGAGACTGCTCGTGGTGTACAAACAGTATTACAACGTTACAAAGAACTTAAAGATATCATCGCCATCTTAGGTATGGATGAGTTATCTGAAGAAGATAAGCAAACTGTATTCCGTGCACGTAAAATACAGCGTTACTTATCTCAGCCGTTCTTCGTTGCTGAAGTATTTACTGGTTCGCCAGGTAAATATGTACCATTAAAAGACACCATTGCTGGCTTTAAAGGCATTTTGGCAGGTGACTATGATGATATGCCTGAGCAAGCGTTCTACATGGTTGGTGGTATCGAAGAAGCTATCGAGAAAGCTGCTAAGATGTAATTAACTAGTAAGCACTTATACCGAGTGTAAGTGCTTACAGTAATAGAGGTCGAGTCAAATGGCATTATTTACTGTAAATCTAAATGTTGTTAGTGCAGAGGAAAGCTTATTTTCTGGTAGCATTAAATCATTACAGATCACAGGTAGTGAAGGTGAGTTAGGCATTATGCCTGGTCATGCACCTTTATTGACCTCACTAAAACCTGGTATGGCATTAATCACTAAAGAAGATGGTACTGAAGAAGTAATCTATCTTTCAGGTGGGATGTTAGAAGTTCAGCCAAATAACGTTATCGTATTAGCAGATGTTGCTACACGGGCTGCGGATTTGGATGAGCAAGCTGCTCTTGATGCGAAAAAACGTGCAGAAGAAAATATGAACGCCAATGGCGTTGATGTTGACTATACTGCTGTTTCTGCTGAATTAGCTCGTGCGGAAGCGCAATTACGCGTTATCCAAGCGGTTAGCAAGAAAGTTTAATAGTTAGCAACTTTAGATAGTTACTAGTTATATACCTTCAGGTTTAGTGATTTCTTACTTTTACTTTTCTTACCTATTAATAATAGAAGAGAAGTAAATAGAGTTAAGAAGTGAACACAGAATCAGAATTTGAAAAGCCGCTTTACTATTTTAGTAAAGCGGCTTTTTTGTGTCTGTCATACCATTGTGAGAGTATAAGAATAGGCGCATTAGTATCTATATAAGTAGGCTGTTACTTCGTTAACCGCTTTAGTTAACAAGCTGCAGTAATACAAGTAGCTATTCACTATCGGCCTCAATTCCCGTCATTAGCTTTAGTCATTAATTATCGACATGAGTTTTGGCATAGCAATGGAGTGTTCATTAGCAAAACGGTCAAACGCAGACCACTGTTCAATGCCTAGGGCATACATTAGGCTATCAGCTACTAGCTCATTGATGTTATCAAAGTACCATAAACCATTAATGTAGAAGCTATAAAGAATGTAGTAATTCAGTAATTTATCATTGGGCCGATATCTAGGTACTAACTTGCCATAGTCATTAACTATCTCAGCTATTTTGCCGTCAGCAATATTGTTTACCGCGATAAACATGGCTAAGTCAAATTCCACCGGCGCTAAATGCGCACATTCAAAATCTATCAACCAAGCCTTTTGCTGATTATCCAATAGAATATTAGTGAAATTAATATCACCATGACAAAGTACGCTAGGGCTCTTAGCAGCCATAATCAGGCTATTAATAGTGATAGACAGTGGCTTGGTTACTTTATCTAAAAAGCGCCTGTGTATAACGAGAAATGACGCGGGGTTAGTGAATAATCGTTCGACTGACAGAGTTGTGTTTAGCTGGTTGATTGATTGCATGGCAACAGCAGTAGGTAATTGATGTAACTTTGCCATAAGTGCTATTGCAGTACATATCTTTATATCATTTTTGACATCTGAATCTGCAAGGGCGGTACCGTTAATAAACTCTGTTACCAACCATTGTCGGTCATGATAAATGACCTGCGGACTTAAATGGTACTTTGACTCTGCCCCTGAAGCTTGCTTGGTACTATAATTCGCACAAAGCAGGGCACAAGATACTTCTGTGCTGGCCGTTTCACCATTTAGCTTTTTGGCAAAAAACACCTGAGAAGCGGTAGTAACCTTGAGTGATGTTTGGCTCAAGCCATTAGCTAATAAACTAATGGCTTTGATTTCATCAAAACAAGGTAATGTCTTCAGTGAGTTAATTAAATCCGCATGAAGCGCCATAGTATAAATATAATCTTAGCTGGTAGTTGCAGGCTGCAGTTCTATCACAGACTGTTTATAAAGCTTTAACCATTTGCCATAACCATAACAAGCGACAATCACAAAGATAACAAATAACACAGTCGTTGGTATTAAACCTTTCTCGATATATAAATAGATAGAAACAATGTCGATAACAATCCAGTAGAGCCAGTTTTCTAAAACCTTATTGGCAACCAAGTAGGTAGCGAATACCGCAAATACTGTAGTGAAGGTGTCTAAATAGGGAAAATGCGCTTCAGTATAGTTAGCCATAAGATAACCTAAACCAACAGCGAGTAATGCTAAGCCAGTACATATTTTAATATGCCAGCTTAAATCCCAACTTACTATGGTGATCTCGGCGTTATCAGCTTGCCTGCTATTGTTGTGTTTAGACCATTGCCAGTAACCATATACGGCCATTAATAAGTAATAGGCGTTTAGGGCGCTATCCATTAACAGTAAAACATCATAAAAGATAACTGTGTATAGCGCGGTACTAATAAAGGCAGCAGGCCAACACCATAAGGAGCCTTTAGCAGCCAAAATTACATAGGCAAGTGATAGCAACATGGCAATAAGCTCAAGCCATGGCAGTTGTTGGAAATAAGTTATTACGCTGGCTAATATTTCAGACATTAACTTTCTGCTTCGACTTGTGAACGATCACCATTAATAAATTTACAGACAAAAACCGCTGCCCCAGTGTTTTGATGCACGTGTTTTATCTCAGTCATCACATGACTAACAGCAAGATCATAATCACCAAATACTTGTGTACTCATGCCGTTAGTGACTACTTGCAAACCTTCTACCGATCTCAGTCTTTTAATAAAAGCCCAGATTTCGGTTTTATATTGCTCTTCCGCTAAAGGGTATAAGCTTAATTCTATTGATATTTTCATAAAGAAACCTGTGTTAATCGAGTTCTGTTGAGTGAAGTGTTATTGAGTAAACAGGCAAGACGCGTAAACCCTTCCATGGGGCTCAACATAAGCATCCATGCTTATGAAGCTTGCTTTTATCACTTCAATAACACTTTGACCATAACTTAAAATTGATAATCTAAGCTAGCCCCAAAAATTAATGGCTCAGAAAGCTGAGTATATTGCTTGGCAGTATAACCATCGCGAGGATCATTACCAAAGTAAAAGCCACGGTTAGCATATTCTTTGTCGGTAAGATTTCGGCCCCAAAGCTTCACTTGCCAATTATCTTGTATGTAAGCAATAGAAGCGTTAAGTAATGCTACGGATTCAGATTGCTCATCATGGCTATCGGAGAAATAGAAACTATCTTTACCGTCAACTGATAAGTTAATTAACCAGTTTTCAGTAGGTAGAATATTGATACCGACATTAAATTGATAATTTGGCGCATGAGCTTGTTCACGACCATCTAAAGATTCACCTTCAGCATTAATAAAATCATTAAATTCAGTTTCAAGTAAGCCGAATGAACCGTATACGTTAACAAAGTTATTTAACTGCCAAGCAGCTTCAACTTCAACTCCGTAGTTCGTGCCTGTAGCCGCATTACCTAAATAGCTAATGAATTCAGAACTACCATCTTCACGTTCTATGGTTTTAGAGCTACTAACCTGTACATCTTCTCGGTCCATATAAAAAACAGAGCTGCGTACATAAGCACTATTATCGAGTAAAGAAACTTTATAACCCAGTTCATAGTTTAATAAGTATTCAGGATTAAAAGTACGCAAATCTTCAGGCAAAGTACCATCGGTATTATGACCGCCAGCTTTATAGCCACGGTTGATTGAGGCGTACCAAAGGCTATCTTGACTTTGTTGGTAACTAAGTACTAACTTACCGCCAACCATAGTATCGTCAATACTGTCATTAAAAAGATCAGAATTGTTATAGTCAGCGCTGTAATTCTCAATGCGTAAACCTGAGATTAAAGACCAGCGTTCGCTCAACTGAGTATCTAATTGCCCATAAGCGGCCATACTAGTACGTTCGTTAGTCGAGGTGAAATCACCATCGGCATAAGTGTATTGGCGTAACAGATCTTCGTCGTCTTGCTTGAAATAAGCACCCGCAACCCAAGCCGTACTGCCGTTAAAAATTTCTTGGCCTTGTTTAGATATTGCACGTAACTCCGAAGTTAATACCGCTTTATCGCGATAATAATGATCGGTGGAAGTGTATTCCCAATAGGCATAATCGGGGTTTTCGATAACAGCAGGGTCTGAAATGCCAACGTAGGCCCAATCTTCATCATAGCCATAAGCTAAATCAGAATCGGAACTACTAATAATGACTAATACAGTGGCACTGTCAAAACCTTGATAGTTAAACTTTGCCGAGAAAGCAGCGGTTTCTTGTTGATCAAAACCAGGCTCATCAGAATAGGTTTCTCGGGTGTTATCTAATGAATAGGCATCATAACCATTGTCAAAGTCAAAATAGAAACCAGCAAGGTCAATAGTAAGGTCGTTACTCGCTTCAATCGCTAACTTGCCACGTATGCTTAATTCATCACGGTTGTTGGTATCATCGCGCTGCAAATGCACATTTTCCATATAACCATCACTGTTACTTTGATTAACAGCTAAGCGGTAATTTACTGAATCGCTGGCAGGGCCCGATAAGGCTACACCTAAATCATAAGTGTTATAATTGCCAACACCCAGTTGTACGGCACCTTCAAAGTCTTCAGTTGGTTCATTGGTAGTGATATTGATCATACCGGCGATAGCATTAGCGCCAAAACGGGTACCTTGTGGACCACGAAATACTTCCGCTTGCTTAACATCAAATAAAGAAGCAACACTTCCGATACCCGTAAAATCTATTTCATCAATAATCATACCTACTGATGGGTTAATCGGCTCTTTAAATTGACTACGCTCACCAATGCCACGGATTTGATAATAACGTGCTCGTTGTGAACCACTGGCAAAGTTAACATTAGGGCTAATCGCAATTAACTCTTCAAGATGTTTAGCATTACGCTGCTTAATGTCTATATCGGTTAAAACCGACATTGAGACGGGAGCCTTTTGCAGACTTTGCTGGCGAAAATCACTGGTAACCGTGATGGTTTCAACATTGTTATTAGTGTCATTACTCGCTTGCTCTTCAGCGAAGGCGGTAACGTTAAATATACTGGCGGTGATAGCTAAACAAATAGCCGATTTTGGGAAGGTCATTAAAAATCTCATCAACAAAAATAAAAATAGAGGCGTGTGCAATGAGGATGAATTTGAAGAATGTTATACCAATTACACGAATTTATTGCTTAACGTAGAGTTAATGCACTTGGTATTAATTTTATCTATAACCATCCCTATGCCAGAAAACTAATTAAGTTAATTTTCTGCCCAGGTTCAAAGAGTATATATCTCAGCGGCAAATCAATTGAAAAATCAAATGACAGCGCACCCCTTGGTTTCACGCTATTCTAACAAAAAATTACAGACTAATCTTTTTATTGTTGGCTAGTTTAATCGAGAATGCAGGGTCTCTGCTTAATAATAACTATTGCTTACTGTCAGCCTTGTCTTAAGCCTTTTAAATTCCTAATGAATACTGCATTATGAAGTGGAACGGATAGTTTGATGAATCCACATTGTGGTAACTTCCCCATAAAAATAAAAGTAGCGAGTGTTTATGTTTCCTAATTGGCAATTAGTGCTGTTGAGTCTGGCTTATATCGGCTTGTTATTTTTAATTGCGTTTCTGGGGGATCGATATCGGCATCAGCTGGCGAAAAAAGGCCAGAGTATAATTTATGCACTGACCTTAGGGGTTTATTGTACCTCTTGGAGTTTTTTAGGCACCACAGGGCAAGCATCAACCAGTCTACTGTCTCACTTACCCATCTACTTAGGGCCAATTATACTGTTTGTATTTGCTTGGCCCTTCATTCAACGGATCATTCGCGTAAGTTTAAAGCTACATTTAACCTCTATTGCTGACTTACTTGCGGCACGCTTTGGCAAGTCACACAACCTAGCCATTATGGTGACAATCGTAGCGCTAGTTGGCACCATGCCTTATATCGCGCTGCAGCTTAAAGCCATGGTCTATTCATTTCAGCAATTACAAATTGATCAAAGTTACACTAGTTGGCATATCGGCTTAGTGGTCAGTTTAGTTCTTGCGGTATTTACTGTGCTATTTGGTATTAGACATATTGATGTTACCGAACGTCATCCTGGCGTGATGTTGGCTATCGCCTTTGAATCTTTAGTGAAGTTGTTTGCCTTTTTAGCGGTAGGTATCTTTGTCTGTTTTGTACTTTATGATTCACCGGTAGATATTTGGCAGCAAGCCGATGCTAATGTTTTACTTGAGCAACAGCTAACCGTCGATAACGTCACGTCTATGGTGGCCATGCTGGTGATAGTAATGGCGGCGTTTTTATCCTTGCCGCGTCAATTTCAGGTTATGGTGGTGGAGCTGAAAGATCAAAAAGATACCTGGCTTAGTCGCCGAGTCTTTCCACTGTACTTATTAGTTTTTGCTTTCTTCGCTGTTCCTATGGGGTTAGCGGGTCAAATGTTATTAGGTAATACCGTGCCTTCAGATACTTATGTGCTGTTTTTACCTGATGTTACTCAGCAAACATGGCTGACCTTATTTGCCTTTTTAGGAGCGATATCTGCAGCAAGCTCTATGGTAATCATCTCGGCTATAGCCTTAAGTACTATGCTAAGTAATGAAATTGTCTTTCCGCTGCTATATCGTCGACAAAAAGTGGCGCAAACTGACTATGACAATTTTAGAAAACGCTTACTAAATATTCGCAAGTTACTGGCCTTGTTCGTAATCATGTTGGGTTACGGTGTTTTTATCATGGCCTCGCCGGATACACTGTCTTCATTGGGTGAAGTTGCCTTTGGCGCTTTTGCTCAACTAACACCAGCGTTAATCGCCGCTTTTTATTGGCGTCGAGCTAGCTTAGTGGGAGTATACGCTGGCATATTAGTCGGATTTATTTTATGGCTAACCCTTAATTTTTTACCACAATTTGGCTTATATGCCTCGCCTTTTGCTGAAGGCTTCTTACCAGTTAAAACTACCGCGACGCTGTTTAGTTTAGGCGCCAATATCATAGTGATGTGGGCGTTATCACAAATCAGCCGACAGAGTGTACAAGAGCGGGTACAAGCCTCGTTGTTTCTCGAGTGGCAGTCACCCAAACTGTTAACAGTAGAGAAAAAACGCCAGTTAGATGTCAGAGATTTAGAGTTATTATCGTCTCGGTTTGTGGGTATTGATAAAGCGCGAGATAGTTTTAATAGTTTCTTATTGGCTAATGATAAAAAAGAGTTGGGCAATGCCGGCTATAACCAGCAATTATTGCAACACACTGAAAATACGCTAGCCACAGTGATGGGCTCTTCATCGGCTCGTTTAGTGTTGAGTTCAGCACTAGAAGGGCGTGATTTTGATCTGGATGAGCTGGCGGTTTTAGTTGAAGAAGCATCAAGTCAAAAGCAGCAATTTTCTCAAGATTTACTGCAAAGCGCCATTGAAAATGCTAGTGAAGGTATTTCAATCGTCGATGATCAATTACGACTCGTTGCCTGGAATAAAAAGTATTTAGACTTATTCGATTATCCGTCAGCGTTAGTCTATGTCGGCAGCCCGATATCCGGCCTTATTCGTTTTAATGTGCACCGTGGCTTGTGTGGAGCTGGCGATATAGAGTCGCAAGTGAACCGTCGACTAGACTTCTTACGTAAAGGCAGTCCACATAGTTCAGAGCGGCAACAAGCCAATGGTCAAACTATTCGTATTGAAGGTAATCCACTGCCGGGCGGTGGTTTTGTTATGTTGTTCTCTGATATCACCGCCTACCGACAAGCTGAGCAAGTTTTAAAAGAGGCAAACCTTGATTTAGAAACTCGGGTTTATGAACGGACCTTAACGCTCGCTAAAACCAATGAAGCACTGGCCAAGGCCCATGAAAAAGCCGAACAAGCGCATTTGAAAAAAAGTCAGTACTTAAAAGCTTGTAGCCATGACTTAATGCAACCTCTTGAAGCGGCTAGGTTATTTACTTCTGCGCTTTCTGAGCAAAGTAATTTAACCACGGTACAACAAAGGCAAGTTGATAATATTGACCGTGCGTTAAAGGCGGCCAATGATTTATTAGCGGATCTAGCTGAAATTGCCCGTTTAGAAAGTGGCAATATAAAAGTTAACGTGCAAGTTTTTGCTCTCAATGACTTATTTGAAGATTTAGCGCAAGAATTTGCCGCATTGGCTATTGAGCAATCTGTCGAGTTTCGCCTAGTAGCAAGTAAGGTCTGGGTGAAATCTGATCGGCACCTACTAAGACGTATAATCCAAAACTTAGTTGGCAATGCTTTTCGGTATGCCAGTCCGGGCAAGGTGTTATTAGGCGCTCGTGTATTTAACCGGCAAGTTATTATTCAAATTCTCGATAATGGCCCAGGGATTCCAATTGAAAAGCAGCAAGTTGTTTTTGAGCAGTTTACTCAACTTAATACGCCAAAAAATCACGCGGGAAGGGGCCTGGGCTTAGGACTAAATATCACCCAAAGTTTGGCGCAGTTATTGGGCCACAGTTTAAGTTTACAATCGAAATCCATGCAAGGCTGTAAGTTTTCTGTGCAAGTCGAGCAAGCAGAGCCTGTGGTGCAAGCTAGAGCGATTAATAAACCTAGCTTTAATGTCGCACTTAAAGATATCACTGTTTTATGCATCGATAACGATCCTGATGTGCTTAGTGGTATGGTTGAGCTACTTTCTGCATGGCAATGTAATATTTTAGCGGCGGACTCTAGAGAAACCGCGCTGGAGGAGTTTGCCAATCACAGTAATGAAATAGATATATTATTGGTGGATTATCAATTGGGCTATCAGACTGATGATCCACAAGGTAAGCAAGTGGATGGTTTGACTTTGATTAAAGATTTACGTAGTCAGTGTCATCATTCATTGCCGGCGATATTAATCACCGCAACCATAGAGGCGGATATTGAAGATAAAGCCAAAAGCTATGATGTGGGTTATATGCGTAAGTTAGTTAAGCCTGCTGCATTACGTGCCATGATGAGTGCAATGCTGGCGAAGAAGTTACAAGCTGATTACGTAGGTTATAGCTAGGATTAGTTATATAACGATGAGCGCACTGTTATGGGCTCAGGCGAAAAAACTGCAAGCTGATTATGTTGATTATGTTGATTATGGTTAGTGAATAAAGTGATTACTTAAATAAAATACCAAGCTGTTACATATTATGTAACAGCTTTTTTAATGCACTGAAACTCGGCTATGTGATATATGTTAATGAAGCTTGGAACTCTAATTACTTTTAGTGTTCTATATTCATCTGAATAAAGCATCATAATATGGAGATTACTCTTGTTATTTAAGAAAAAAAGACTATTTACCCTGCTTAAAACCCTTGTCTGTGTCACGTCTTTAACGGCATTAGCCAGCAAATCTAGCGCTATTGAGTTTAGTGAAGTCATTATTAATTCGCCCTATAAGCTCACGCAAGAAATTATTGCTGCTGATGTCCTAACGAGTAAAGGTAAAGAGCTAGTTACTTTTTCGGTGGATGAACAGAGTAATCGTTGGTTAATTATTTATCAGTTAAGCAATGAGACTAATCAGTATGTGGTCGCAGAAAAAACCATCATACCGAAACAATTTTATCGTTTTGATTTAAGTGAAGTAAAACCCGAACAAAAAGGTGCTCAAAAACAAAAGCTCTACTTCCTTTCTGCGGACTCATTAACGGTTTATCAAGATAAGCAGTTTACATCATTAGCCAGTATTGAGTCGTTATACGTTCAAGAGCAGGCTGACTTCCTTAGTCGCGGCGATTTTATTCAAGATCTAAATAATGATGCCTTTGCTGATGCCATTATTGCCGATTTTAATAATACTCATATTCTTATCGGGCAGGAAAAGGGTGGCTTTGTTAGCCAAGTACTGCCGATAAAACCTGAAGTGCGGGTGTTTTCATCTGGGGCAAGTTACACCCAGGCAAAGCTCTACTTTAATGACGTAAACTTTGATGACAAAACTGATATTTTGCTGGTTGGTGATGGTGAAATGGTTATATATGCGCAAACTGAACAGAGTCAATTTGTCAGCACGGCAGTTCACTTACCCATTAATGAAGCGATCAGTGGTACTGAATGGTGGAATAAGCGAGATGAAAGTGGTGAGCAACTTGACCAAAGTAATTTAGAGTACCGAAAACTAGAAGAGCTGCGTGATGTTAATGCCGATGGTATTGTCGATATGGTGGTGCGCTATACCAAGGCTTCAGGTGTACTTGATCGGGTTAATGATTATGAGATATTTCTTGGTCATAATAATAAAGGTCAATTAAGTTATGCTCAACAGCCTGATAGTGTTATTCATGCCGAAGGTACACTAACAGGCTTAGAATTTGTCGATATTGATAATGATGACAAGCTTGAGGTGTTACTCGCTGGTTTTGATATTGGTCTATCGCAAATTATCGGTGCCTTAATCACCGGTGGTATTGACCAAGATGTTTATGTCTTTAAAATGGATGCACAAGATAAATTCCCAGCTAAGCCGACGATTCAAAAAGAGGTTGAGCTAACCTTTAGCTTAAGCTCTGGGCAAAGTGGTAGTGCCGTGGTGAAGTTGGCTGACTTAAATGGTGATGGCCTAAAAGAGCTTATTTTGTCCGATGATGATGATGAGTTGAAAATATACCTAGGTAAAGCAGCCAGTAAGAGTAAAAAATCTTCCAAGCATAATAAATCATTTAAAAAACGCAGTATTAGTTATAGCACTCAGTTACCTAAAGATGGCAACCTAGTTATGGTTGAAGATTTAAATGGCGACGGCAAAGATGATTTACTGATGACATTTTCTCGCCTTGATGGGGAAGATAAGGCTAAAGAGTTTAAAGTGCTCTTTTCAAAGTAACTTTCATCATCGTTATAGCAGTTTCATTAATTAAGTGATCTATTTTATACGTAGGAAAAAAGACCAAATACAAGGCATTTGTTTTAATAACTAGTTGTTCTAATTATTAAATAAATAACGCAGTAGTTGGTGGTTTTAACAAGTATAAATGATCACATATTTAGTGATATTGGTATTATTCTCAATTATGTAAGGTTATAACCTATTTATGAAACAAGTGATTTGTGGTTACCATCAAGATGAAGAACACCATTGGGTAGCAGAGCTAGCTTGTGGTCATTTTCAACATGTTAGGCACAAACCGCCATTTATTAACCGACCTTGGGTGACTTCACTGGGTGGCCGTCAAGGTATGTTAGGGCATAGCCTTAAATGTAAAAAGTGTGATGAGGGTGCGGCCAAAGACAGCGGCTAAAGGTGTTGGTTAAAGGTATTAAGGGTTATTACTTTACTTAAGCCTAACTAAGTAATAACCCAACAATACCAGCAGTAATTTTTTACAACGAACTTGCTTTTAACCAGATAGCATCAGCAGCTTGATACTGTCCTTGTTGGCTATGAGCTTGTGCTAAGGCTTGTAAATCTTGGCGATCATATTGCCGACCATGTTCGTCCTCGGTTAACTTTATCAGACTACCAAAGGCTTTTTCTGCCATAGAGTATTGTCCACTCATTAAAGCTAAATGGCCTAAACAACTCAGCCATTTACCGCGATTAACATTCTTATGCAGTTGTTTTTGCACAATAGCAATCAGTTCGTCGGCTTGTTTAATCGGCAGGTTACGTATTTTCTTTAAAAACTCACTGCTCGGTGACTTCTTAAATAGTGGCACCAGTAATTTATTTAATGGCTCGATGATTTTGTTTTCGGCTAAAACTTGGCAATAAGCAAATAATACCGTTTCTTGCTGTTTAACCTTACGGGCAAGTGCATGCCAATTATCATGCAAAGCTTTGCTATCATGCTGTTTGATACTGTCATTAAAGCTACCGTAATAGGCTTGTTGTTGCCAAGCTTGTACCGTTTTATCAGTAATGGTCTTGTCTTTACGTGCTGCCGCTAGGTATTGTACCGCTTGTTCAAAGCGCTGTTCAATGATGCATAAATCGATTTCCAACGCCAATAAGCGAGCATCATGACCAACGTGTTTGTGGTTTTCATCTATGAGCTTACGAGCTTTAGCGTAGGTATCAGCCTTATTTTGATTCATTAACAGTTTAATATTAACAATAACGCTTTCTAAACCGAGGTCTTTGATGTTTACGGTTTCTTTTTCAAGTAATGCTAAGTAATGATTAGTATTGCTATCAAGGTCGAGTTTAGCTGACGCAGAGGCCGCAAGTAGGTAAGCACTTTGTTTACGTTTTGATGGAATAGCACTCTTTGAGAACAACGCCTCTGCTTGGTTATAGTCTTCGAGCATATAAGCAGCCAGACCTTTGTTAAAGTTGGCAATGCCACGACGTTGTCCGGCAAAGGCAATCTTATTCCAAGTACCAAAACTGAAGTTTAAACCGCCGCGCACCAGCTTTAAGCTAACAATTAAGGCAATGAATAACAGTGTTAACATAATACCCGCTGATAACACTGTTAACTCAATGGTGGTGTTACCCATGGCGATAAGGATGTAACCTTTTTCATCAATTAAAAAAGGACTTATTGCCATTACGCTAAGAAAAATGACTAAGGCAATGATAATGCGGATCATAACTGACCTCCGTCCATTTCTTTACTTTTAGCTTGTGCAGCTTCTGTT
>JALJPA010000119.1 GCA_022969215.1 Colwellia sp.
TGTTCATTGGTATGTTAATGGCTAGTTTTGTGCGGGGCTAGGACGTTTAACGTGCAAGATAGTTAAAGTTGTTAACAGTAAAATGGCAACGCCTATAGCTATATGTTGGCTATAGTCGGCTGGAAGGTTGAAACCTATACCCGCGGTTGCGATATAAGACACCGTTATACTGGTACCAATGATTGCTGGGATACTGACTACCCAATGAAAGGTGCCGCGGTCAAATAGGTACTTAGTCGCCAACCAGAGAACACTGGTTGAAAGTAGCATATTTGAAAAAGCGAAGTAGCGCCAAATTAATGAGAAATCGATTTTAGTCATAAAGTAGGCTATCACTAAGATAGGTACCGCTAAGAGAATTCTATTACGCATACTCTGTGGAATATTAAAGGCATCAACTATGGTTAAGCGTAATGATCTAAAGGCCGTATCACCTGAGGTGATTGGGAATATAGCGACCGCAATAATTGCCATAATGCCGCCTAAAGCACCGAGGTAAGTGGTGGCTATATGATTAACCACTAGCCCAGGGCCTCCTTGGTCTAACATGGCTTTAAGCTCGGTATAGCCTTCAGGAAATGCAGCAATACCTGCCAGTGCCCAAACACAACCGACAACACCTTCTGATATCATGGCACCATAATATACTGGCCGGACATATTTTTCATTGGTTAAGCAGCGCGCCATAATAGGTGCTTGAGTGGAGTGGAAGCCACTGATTGCGCCACAGGTAATGGTAATAAATAGCAATGGCCAAACAGGTAAACCATCAGGATTAGGTTCTAGGAAGTCATGGTTAAAATGGTCATGATTGAAGTAGCCAAGAAAATCGCCCATTACCGGTAAGTTCGGCGCATTAAATAATAATGAAATAGCGATTAGCGTTGTCATTACTATCATAAGTAAACCAAATGCCGGGTAGAGCTTAGTGATGATTTTATCGATAGGTAATAATGTCGCAAGGAAGTAATAACCTAAAATAAGAAATACCCAAAAAGTATTGCCCTCAAGGAAGGTTCCTTCAAAGTAACTTAAACTGCCCAGTAAACCTGCGGGGCTCATGATAAAAACTACACCAACAAAGAAAAGCAGCATGGCAGTAAAAATCAGCATGATGCCTTTATAGAAAACATTAAAGTAATGACCAGCAATTTCTGGCAGGCTTTTACCGTCTTCCTTGATACTCATTACGCCAGAGAAATAATCATGGACAGCGCCACCTAAGATATTACCTATTACAATCCAAACCAAAGCTATAGGGCCATAGAGCGCACCAAGTATGGGTCCAAATATTGGCCCAACTCCGGCAATATTTAAAAACTGAATAAGAAAGGCTTTTACTGGGTGAATGGCAACATAATCGACACCTTCTTCAAAACGTACTTGCGGTGTTTTTAGTGAGGCATCAATCCCTGCCTGTTTTTCAACAAAGGGGCTGTAAAATTTATACCCTAAAATTAGCAGCGTTATACATATAAAAAAGATAATCATATAAATAGGTGTCCTATATACAGTTAAGTGAATAGCTTAATATCAGTAAAGCTTAGTGCGATGATTGTATGACAAGCAATCTATATTACTGAATAATATTGCAACCAAAATGTTAAAAAATGCTATAGCTGATTATGAATGCTTAGAAGCGATTAACTAATATCTTTAATATTGTTTAACCTCAGTTGCTTTAATTTCACTGAGTTGAAGAAAAGTTAAGGGTCTTACAGAAACTTACAGTCATTATTCAATTGCTAACATTTCTGCTTAGTTGGGTTACACTTTAATTACAGTTGTGTAACTGAGAGTGAAATTCATTTGAATTAGGATCCATATACCTATCCTTTATGATGACATTCAGCTAATGACCCGTTGGTAAGTTAGCTGCCACTTCAATGAACGTTTTTCTAAATCATCTACAATTTGCTACCCGTTATGTATTGTTCAGCTTTATCACTACTTTTGTGCTGTTAACCGTATTTATCTATTCAGCTTATCAGCCTGATACCCTCAGTTCCTTAATTTATGGATTGAGTATTCCGAGCTATTATTATCTAGTTTACTTAGTTCTGACCTTGATGTTCACGCCGCTGTTATATTTTAAAAGAGCTGCGCTACTGATCATTATTCCCAAAGTAATGTTAGATCTATTTTTATTAGCTGATATTTTGGTTTTTAATGTTTATCGCTTTCATATCGATATGCTCTTTATTGAGATGACTCTTTTTGATTTTCAAGGAATTGGCTTATCTTGGGGCCTGATTTTACTCGCTATTGTTGGTTGTATTGGCGTTGTTACCTTGCACATAGCTTTTTTTAGCAAAGCCAAACAGTTAACGGCTATGAAAACCAAAAGCATTAATATAAGCATTCTTGCTATGTTTCTACTTGGACAAGCTATGCATATTTGGGGTAACTTTACCAAGCAAGAGAGTATTTTGGCATATACCCCGTACCTGCCATATTATGCCCCGACAACTTCAACCAAGAACATGTCGAAATTGCAAAAGCGCTATCCCGAATTTGTGGTGATTAATAAAAGCAGTAATGCGCCTATTATTGACAATCAAACTTCGTCGCAACGTTTTAACTACCCATTAAAGCCATTGATCTTTGATAACAATGACAATAAAGCACCATTAAATGTATTGCTCTTTGTTGTTGAAAGTTGGCGCGCTGATATGCTGAACAGTGAAATTACTCCTTATATAGCTGAATTTGCTAAGAACAGTCACCAGTTTGAAAATCATTACAGTGGTGGGAATGCCACTGTTCCCGGGCTATTTAGCTTAATGTATGGCTTAAATCCTAGTTATTTAGCCAGTGCACAATCAGCACCTTTTAAACATCAAACTATGCTGACCAAAAGCTTTGCACAACAGGGGTATGATATTAGTTCATACAGCGGCTCTAATTTTAATCGGTTTGCTATGAAGGCAATGTTTTTTGGTGATATTTCAGAATCACTTTATGTTTATCCACGACAGGGAAGTAGCAGTAAAAATGATCAAGCAGTGACAACGGAAGTGATAAATGCTCTTAAGTCAGCTAAAAGCAAGAAACCGTGGTTTAAGTTTGTCTTTTTGACCTCATCTCATCATGATTATAATTACCCTGAGCAATATAAAAAGTTTGTTCCTACCCCTAAAGTAACCGCTGAGTTTCTTGTCAACAAACATATTAATGCTAAGCCTTTTTTGAATGATTACCAAAACTCATTACATTATATTGACTCCTTATTTAAGCAAATACATCAAGCGTTGATAAATACCGGCCAAGACAAAAATACAGTGATTATTGTCACTTCAGATCATGGGGAAGAATTTAATGATAATAAAGAAGGTTATTGGGGACATGGTAGTAATTTTACTAAAGCGCAAACAACAGTGCCTTTATTAATGTATATTCCAGGACAGAAGTTGGGAGTTAAAGAAGTTAATCGCTCTGCCCATGTTGATGTAGCACCTACATTACTAAAGCATGTGCTAAATAGTACTTCACCCTTATCGCATTTTAGTTCGGGTTTTGATTTATTCGATTTACCAGAAAAACGTGGTGTCGCCATGGCGAGTTATATTGATAAGGCTTATCTAGTTGATAACACCATCTATTCCAGCGGTTTACTAACCAATAAATACCATATTGACGATTTGAATAAGAAACCTGATACCATTAACTATCAGCAACTGCAAATCTTGCGACAGCAGGATAGCCACTTTCTTCAGTAGGTTTAATTAAATATGGACGAAAATCACTCAGCACAAGTAGAGATAAAAAATAAACCAAACGGTTCAGGTTTTACACGAATCTTAAAAGCAACGCGTTGTTCTTTACTCGGTTTTCAAGCCGCGTATAAACATGAGTCAGCCTTTAGGCAGGAGTTGTGTTTATGTCTTTGTTTAATTCCTCTCAGCCTATTTATTGCCACTAGTGGTATGCAGTTAGCACTATTATTAAGCTCTTTAATATTATTACTGTTAGTGGAAGTTATAAATTCAGCGATAGAAGCTGTGGTAGACCGAATTGGCCTTGAGCACCACGAGCTATCAGGTCGAGCAAAAGATCTTGGCTCTGCGGCGGTATTTTTAGCCCTTTGTATTTGTGTCGTTACTTGGGGCGCTATCTTATTTGATAATTACTTAAGCTAGCATTCACTTAGTCTAAAATTAACACCTACTTGGCTGCAGCTTAAGATAATTTGTAGTACTGGATTTTTTATTACCTATATATAGGCATCAAATTACTGGAGGCTCATTTGATAAAAAAGTACTATTTAAAATAAGATGGCTTAACAAGTTTTTTATCAATTTTCTATGGATTTGGTATTGTTAATGGTATACTCGCGCGCAAATTTTCAACAATTCCGCTTTTTTAGTAGCGACTTAAATAGAGTAAAGTAATGGCAGATTTATCCAAATACAGAAACATTGGTATTTTCGCTCACGTTGATGCTGGTAAAACCACAACAACTGAACGTATCCTTAAATTAACCGGTATGATCCATAAAACTGGTGAAGTACATGACGGCGAGTCAACGACTGACTTCATGGAACAAGAAGCTGAGCGCGGTATTACCATCCAGTCTGCTGCGGTAAGCTGTTTTTGGAACGATCACCGTTTCAACGTTATCGATACTCCTGGTCACGTTGATTTCACTGTAGAAGTTTACCGTTCACTTAAAGTTCTTGATGGTGGTATTGGTGTATTCTGTGGTTCTGGTGGTGTTGAACCACAATCAGAAACTAACTGGCGTTACGCGAACGACTCAAAAGTTGCTCGTATCATCATGGTTAACAAACTTGACCGTTTAGGCGCTGATTTCTACCGTGTTTGTGATCAAGTTAAAAACGTTTTAGGTGCTAACCCACTTATTATGACTTTGCCAATTGGTACTGAAGATGAATTCGTTGGTTTAGTTGATTTACTTTCTGAAAAAGCTTACATCTGGGATGACTCTGGCGAACCAGAAAACTTCGAAATCACTGATATCCCAGCTGACATGGTAGAAAAAGCTGCTGAATACCGTGTGAAGTTAATTGAAACAGCTTTAGAAGTTGATGAAGACATGTTGATGGAGTTCTTAGAAGGGGAAATGGTTCCTACTATAGAACAAATCAAAGCGTGTATCCGTGCTGGTACTCGTGATATGACTTTCTTCCCAACTTACGGTGCATCTGCATTTAAAAACAAAGGTATTCAATTAATTCTTGATGCTGTTGTTGATTACTTGCCTTCACCTACAGATGTTAATCCACAACCACTTACTGATGAAGAAGGTGAGCCGAATGGTGAATACGCAATCGTTACTGCAGATGCAACATTCAAAGCATTAGCATTCAAAATCACTGATGACCGTTTTGGTACATTAACTTTCGTACGTATCTATTCAGGTACTTTGAAGAAAGGCGATACAATTCTTAATGCTGCTACAGGTAAAACTGAGCGTGTTGGTCGTATGTGTGAAATGCAAGCCGATGAACGTAACGAACTTACTTCAGCGCAAGCTGGTGATATCATCGCGATTGTTGGTATGAAAGGTAACGTTCAGACAGGTCACACATTATGTGATCCTAAAGATCCAATCATCCTAGAAGCTATGGTATTCCCTAAGCCTGTAATTTCAATCTCTGTAACACCAAAAGATAAAGGTTCAACTGAGAAAATGGGTATTGCTATCGGTAAAATGGTTGCAGAAGATCCTACGTTTAAAGTTGAAACTGATCAAGATTCAGGTGAAACGATTTTATCTGGTATGGGTGAACTTCACTTAGATATCAAAGTAGATATTCTAAAACGTACCTACGGTGTTGAATTAGAAGTTGGTAAGCCACAAGTTGCTTACCGTGAAACAATCACTCAAGAAATTGATGATAGCTACACACATAAGAAACAATCTGGTGGTTCTGGTCAGTTCGGTAAAATTGATTACCGTATCAAGCCTGGTGAACCTGGTTCTGGTTTCGTATTCACATCTAAAGTTGTTGGTGGTAATGTACCTAAAGAATTCTTCCCGGCAATCGAGAAAGGCTTCAAAGGCATGATGGATACTGGTGTTCTTGCTGGTTTCCCTGTATTAGACGTTGAAATTGAATTATATGATGGTGGCTTCCATGCTGTCGATTCATCTGCTGTTGCATTTGAAATCGCTGCTAAAGGTGCTTTCCGTCAGTCAATTCCTAAAGCTGGTGCCCAGTTAATCGAACCTATCATGAAAGTTGATGTGTTTACGCCTGATGATCACGTTGGTGATGTTATTGGTGATTTAAACCGTCGTCGTGGTATGATCGCAGGTCAAATCGCTGGTGTTTCTGGTGTTCGTATTCAAGCTGACGTTCCTCTTTCAGAAATGTTCGGTTACATCGGAACATTACGTACAATGACATCAGGCCGTGGTCAATTCTCTATGGAATTCTCTCACTACATGCCTTGTCCTAGTAACGTAGCTGAAATTGTAATTGCTGAAGTTAAAGCTGCTAAAATAGCTAAAGACGCTGCTAGAAAGTAGAAAATAATTAACAGCTTTTAATTAAGATAACTGTTAATACAAAAAAGGATGCTTCGGCATCCTTTTTTATTGTCTAAAATAAACTCTACAAGCCTTTATTTATGGTGCATTAAAGGAAATCACTTACAACAATAGAGCGCAAAGTACCCAATGAATACCCCTGAATATGTATTTCACTAGATTCAGCCGCTGATTACGTCCATTCATAAATCGAATATGCTCATTAAATTGTCGGTTCATACCACATAGACTCTGCCTTAATAGGTAGGTATCTGTCTTTTTCAGGTTAATTAATCTAGTCTAATAATTGGTCTAGTAACAAGGAGGTAATTTATGGGGAGAACCAAAAGCGCAATCAAAATTAGAAGAGGTGTAGCAATTCCCTAATTCTACTAACTATACTATTGTCTTGGGATGGCGAGAAGCAAGAGCAACAGTACAGGGATAAGTATAAGGCTGTATTACAGGAAGTCGCTACTATCTGCACCAAGAAGCAAGATGAGAGGTACATTCTAGGCAAGGATTTTGATTGCACTATTGAACAGCTAGCGATCCTTACCCCTCAATAAATAAATATCGAGTAAATCGTCTGCTTTAAAGGTCACGTTCTACCCTTAGGTTTTAGTGCCATAACGTCAGCTGTGAGACGCAAAGCTGTTATAAATTACGAGCTAAAATCGCTATACTTAGCTGTTACAATGAGCCTAAAGCATACTTTTTTTTGATAACTTCTCGTTGGCTATTATGTGCCAACATCCGAGTTGCGCTAACAAATGATTTACTCCCTACTTCGAATGTTTTGCCCTATTTGACGAGTTAATTGTGTCAGGTTATTTTACATTGTCAGACTATTTTAATTTGTATGAATATACATCACATTGTAATTGTTTGATCTTTTAAATTTGGTATGTTTTTTGTATTAAAGATTAAAGATTAAAGATTAATCTTTAATCTTTAATGAATTTCTACTTTAACAATTAATTACCGTTAATAAGGATAGTAAAATGAAATTTAGATTTTTAAAAACAGGTTTGTTTGGATTTATATTATCATTGAGTTGTCTTACTGGCATAGCTAATGCTGGATTTATTCCATTTGGTGTCCAAGACGATATATCTATGAATACTGTTATAAATGACTGGGGATGGAGCCTATGTTATCAAGGTGCATATAACGCTAGTGATTCCATAACTAACTTATTTTCAAACTGTGATGGTGAATATGTAATGTTGGCTTCAAGTTTAGGGGAAAGTGACACTCTAAATGTGGCAGCAGCAGCTTTATTTACAGATGTTACAACTTACACAGCTCATCATGCAACACATTTAGCCAATGGTGTGGAGTGGTATTTTAATGGAGGCTCTATGGGCTTTGCACCAGAAGGAGCAGGAATATTCCAGTCAAGTGCCGACGGAGCTGCAACGGGTTTTGCTTGGGCGGGTGCTTTAGCGCCCATTGATGCGACTACAAACTTACGCTTATCATGGCACACTTCGGGAGGGTATGCTTCAACTCCAACCGGTATTAACCATGGATGGAGGAGTGGAGAGTACAATTATAATAATCCAGGCGATAATGCTTTATTAAATGCGTCGTCACGTTTGGTTTTTACAACCAATAGGATAGATGTACCAGAGCCATCTACACTTGCTATTTTCGCATTGGGCATAATTGGTTTAGCATCACGTCGATTTAAAAAATAACCTTAATAATTTAAGGCTGTTTAATTTAGAAAACACTGATTGTCATGATTGGTGTTTTTTATTTCCACTGATTGGTTTACTGTAAAAATATAGACACATATAAATGTATTAGAAGTGTTTTTCATCATTCAGCCATCACAATTAGATACTTAATCATTTGCTATGCAGTATAAACAGAAATCATAAGGTAACCATTGATGCTAACGACTGCTTTAAGTCTTGGAGCTGCCGTTAGCAAAGTAAACTCTATTGCCAACTTAGCGGTAACCTGTTTTTAGTTGGTCATTTGATTACGAGCTAAGGCTCACTTCTACCACATTGCGGACATTAGCATTTAATCAGTAGCGGTGATTTGGATTAGATTTTGTATCGATAACGCCCAAATAATGGGCAAATAATAGTTGGTTAAAATAAGCGACGCAGGAGCAAAAACCAACTGTTATTTGTCCTGATTAATTTGCTTGTTAGCTGCCTCTTTCACCATTTTGACAATATCTCTAGTCTCATCAAGTATGATCCTTGTATCAGAGCAATAGCCTAAGTGTGGGGTATTTCCATTTTTACCAAAAACTACGTATTTTAGTCCTACGGCGGGAAAAGTAGCACACATATGTTCTTCGGCGTAAGAAGTTAATAAAAGAGTGTCAGGGCTACCTTTAATTGATTCAACTACTTTTAGCCTACTTTCGACCAAGTTACTTTCTTTTAAATTTGCAGATTGAATAACTCCGATATAGATGAAGTCGGCATCTTTAACTCTATTTTCTTCTGTGGTTGCAACACATTTGCAAGCTAGCACAGGAAAAGATATCGAAACTACTAAAATAGATATCAAAAACCTAAACATAATTGCGAACTCCATTTGGCTGCTAACGCCCCAATAAGGGGCTAAGTAATAGTTGGCTAAAATGTGCGAGGAACGAAGCGCAGCCAACTGTTGCGTGTCCCGTCTTAATTGGCTTGTTAGATTGCCAATATTACCTACAAGCTTTGATTAGGTTGTGTTCCAGTTAATACCATATAAATGATATAGAAAAATATTAGAAGATAAATAACACCGAATAGCCTGATAAAGGTTGGCCTTACATTAAAGTCAGCTTCTCTTGCACCACCGTTTAACCTAACGCTTTTCATAGAATGGAACATAACAGACATTAACTTCTGAAACCCACTAGGTAGAAAAGTTAACCAAAAGCCGAAAGATCCACATATAAAAACTAAAATTATACCTTCTAAAGTATTCAATTATCACCAATCCTTGCTGGCAAACTAACAGTTTAATAAGAGGCAAAAACCCTTCTTTCTACAAGATGAGATTAAGCGCCCTTAATTTAATAATACCAAAAGATTACTTGATTGTTATCTGTAGATCAATGAGTTAAAAACAACAAATAAACTGGTCGATGTGTAAAAGGAGGCAATATCCGCTCTTTCTTGTAGAAAGCAGGAATCACAGCCTACTGTATAGGAACACACTAACAATAAAATAAACATTCATGAGAAAATATATGGCAAAAATTTTAACTCTAATGTCTCCAAAGCGCACCAAGTTGCCCTTAACAAAAGGGCTACTTCATTTGGAATTTACTAATTTTTTAAAATGAGATGCTAAGGGCGGTAAGTACCACAAAGACGACCTAACTCAGATACAAAAAAGCAGCCTCTAAAGGACTGCTTAGTGCCATGAAGAGAAATTCCCATATTCAATATTCAGGACTTAATCTCACCTTTTAATTTAGAATTAAAGCTCAAGAAAATTAGTAAGTATCAGCTTTCAACCTTTCCCATTTTACTATTACAAGAAGAGTTGTGATTACAGACCACAATATACTGAAAAAAGACTGCTTCCATTCAGGTTGAATAAAAGCTGCTGACACGACTAAATATCCAAATGATATATATGTGATTAATATTAAGCCGTTTTTTACTATTTTAGTTAAATGACTTTTAGATTGAGACTTCCCATAAGACCACTTGTAACCAAGCCCCCAATAAACCGTTAAGCAATAAATACCTATAGTATTTATTGAAAAACGATAGTCGTCCCAAGCAAACGCTAATAGAAAGAAAATAAACAAAGCACTAACTAAAAAAATAAAAGCTTCTCGCATATTCATTTGTGCCATAAATTATTATCGTTAACTTCCGTTGTTCGCGCATAAGAAGACATTAAGCTTTTCAGTTCGTTACGTCAACTAAGCGCACCAAGAAGTCATTAGCGGTGAACTAAGTTTAACTATCCATTGGTTAAAAGCTAAAGCTCTCTTTTACCTCCGGTTGTGTCACTGAGATACATCAGTAATATGACATAAGTGATAATAATACCACCTAAAGGTCGAAAAACGTGGATGGGTTAATTGGAATACTAATGGCCGAGTAAATAAAATGTAAAGTACCCCGTAGCACTAACAAACAGTAATAACGATTAACAAGGAGTGACATAAGCCCCTTATACAGTCTGTAAGGGGCTTTTATAGTAAGTATGTTAAAGGATGCTTCGGCATCCTTTTTTATTGCATAAATTTTAGAATTTATATTATTTAATGAAGCAGTCATTACAACTTAGCTAATTGAGCTGTTGACCATGACGCCAAAATTGTCGCCAGCGCTGCAAAGTCACCTGAGATAGGTAACTGTATTTATTGCGCTTTATTAACCGGTGTAGCTGCCAATGTGCAGGGGTTAAATGAATAACTATATTAAGGTAATTTGGAATATTAAAATAAGTTATATGGTGATCTGGTTGTAGCTGCTGCAATATGGTTAGGCACAAGTTAATATCACTATCACTAATGTCAGGTAAGTTAATGGACAAACAGGCTTGCGAATTTAATTTGCTGGTTAGTGTTTCAAGTTGCTTAACGATGGCATCAAAGCCAAATTCTTGCGACTGATAAACATCACAAATAATCCAATCAAGTTCACCAGTACTTTGCTCTGTTAACCAGGTCATGCCATCAGCACAGACTATGTCTAGTTCAGCCTGTTCAGGGTTGAAATATTGCACGAAACTGTCGATAACACTTTGACTATGATCGATTGTCGTTAACTTTATTTCGGGTGATAAATGTTGTAAAAATCGAGTCAGGTTGCCACCACCTAAACCCAATTCAATAATGCGTATTGGCTGAAAAAAAAGTAGTGGTAACATCAAGGCTATTTGATGGGGTAGGGTTAATTGACAAGGCTTACGTCTGTGCATAACACTTTGCACTATGTCACTAAATGCCATCCAACGATAATAGTCGTTTTCACTGACCGTTATTGCATCTTGTTGCTGGCTTAAATACACTAACCGACCTTGGGCTAAATGTTTTGCTAACCGCATTAACCAATTCCTAAATTTTATTATTATATTATTTTAACACATTGAATAAGAGTAAGAATAGCCAATGAATGTCTGTAGGTCACCAAAAACAGCTGTAGAGTTTGAGCAATATTACCAATTACGTTGGCAAGTGTTACGCAAGCCATGGGGGCAGGCACTTGGTAGTGAATGTGATGGCCTAGAGCAAGAAAGTTTCCATCGCATGATCATCGATGAAAATAATAAAGTGCTAGCTGTTGGTCGTCTTGAGAAAACTAGCCAGTTCAGTGGTCAAATTCGCTTTATGGCAGTAAATCCAAAAGCGCAAGGACAAGGTCTTGGTCAGATAATTATCAAAGCCCTAGAGTTGCAAGCACAAAAGTTAGGCATTACTGAGTTGACTTTAAACGCTAGAGAAAGTGCTATGGCTTTTTATCTGAAGCTCGGTTACCAGTCTCACGGTTTTTCTCATCTATTATTTGATGAAATTAAGCACTTTGCCATGAGTAAAGCGTTAACTCATGCTAATAGCCACCAGCTAACATCCTCAAAGGCACTGCAAGATGTTTGGCATGATACTATTCCGCTCAGTGAAGCGATGAACATTGAAATTAGTTATTTTGATGGTCAAGAACTTATAACCCATTGTGACGCTAGCTTTAATAAAAACTTACATAACACTATGTTTGCTGGCAGTATTTATACCTTGGCAACATTATCAGGTTGGGGGTGGGTCTATCTGCAGTTGCAGCAACTACGGCTTCAAGGCGATATTGTCTTAGCAAAAGCTAATATCGAATATCATGCCCCGATAACAGGGCTTGGCTATGCAAAAGTTTCTAGCGATTCGGTATCAGGTGACTTTAGTCGATTACATGAGGGCAGAAACGCTCGTATTAATTTAACTGCTCATCTTTATAGTGGCGAGAACATTGCGGCAACGTTTATTGGTAGTTATGTTGTTTTAGCTCCTAAACCTAAACCTAAACCTAAAGCAGAGCACAATATTTAAAGTTCCCAAGTGAGAAAGTAATGAAAAATTATTATTTAGTCGTTATAGCGCTAGTTTTTACTCTAGCTCATGCATTGTTGAGTTTTAATGCCTTTGCCACTACTGATGAGCAAAGCATAGCTAAAGTATTAAATAGCTTTCATCAAGCGGCTGCGAATGCCCAGACCAAGCGCTATCTCAATCTATTGAGCAAAGATGCAGTTTTTCTTGGTACCGATGCTAGCGAGCGTTGGAGTAAAGAACAGTTTAAGGCTTTTGTAGTGCCATTTTTTTCAAAAGGAACTGGCTGGTTATATACGTCAACTGAGCGTAACATTAGTTTGGTTAAAGCAGGGCAGGTAGCCTTTTTTGATGAGTTACTGTCTAGCGAAATTTACGGCACTTGTCGTGGCTCAGGAGTGTTAATCAACACAGAGCAGGGTTGGAAAATCTCCCAATATAATTTATCAATACCTATGCCTAATGGTTTAGCTAAAGCGCTAGTGCGGCAAATAAAGTCCTTTGAGCAGCCCCAATAGTAATCTAAGCACAGTAATCTAAGTACAGTAATTTAAGTACAGTAATTTAAGTACAGTAATTTAAGTACAGTAATTTAAGTACAGTAACGAGAATAGCAATGATGAATAAAGCCATGAGTAATACAGTCACTTCTTCAGCAGACATTCCAGTAGACTTTTCTGTAGGTATTATCGGTTGTGGTTGGTTAGGCAGCGCCTTAGCACAGCAACTGATAAAAGAAGGCGTGGCGGTACTTGCTACGCGCAGTAACTCTGATAATGCAGCACAGTTGCAGAGCGAAGGTGTCGAAGCGAAAGTATTATCATTACCGGCAGAGCAAGGGCTGTTAAATCGCCATGCCATTTTTAACCAACAATGCTTGGTCATCGCTATTACGCCACAATTTAGGCAAGGTCGGCTTGATTACGCTGAAAAAGTACAGCAGTTAGTTACCGCAGCTAAAGAGAGTAATAGTGTTGAAAAAATTATTTTACTGAGCAGCAGTGCAATATATAACGGTTTATCAGGCCAAGTCGATGAAAGCATGGCATTAGATTTATCGGCTGATAAAGTCTCGTTATTAAACCAAGCTGAGCAAGCGGTACTTCTCTTTAATGAGTCAAATGATAAGCTAGCTACTCGTAATGGTTATGTACTCCGTTTATCAGGCTTAGTTGGCCCAAATCGTCATCCTGGAAAGTTTTTACTAAATGGTCGTATGTTGAAAAGTCCACAAGCTATTGTGAACTTGATTCATCAAAAAGATGCCGTTGGCCTTATTCAGGTATTATTAACAAGTGACCTTGTTGGTGGTATTTTTAATGGGGTTAGCCCTACACAGGTAACTAAAAAGCAATATTATCAGAGCGCAGCAACAGCCTTAAAGCTACCTGCTGCGGTCTTTGAAGAAGGCGCTATGTTATCAGGTGATAAGCCAAAGGTCGTTTCAGGTACAAAGACACAAGCGGCGTTAAACTATCGTTTTGTTTATGCAGACTTACTCAAATGGCTAGAACAAGGAGAGTAGTTCCTTTTGTTTATGTTTAGGTGACCATTTTTTACGTGCCTATTACATGACTCAGGGCGTCATCCCCGTGGTGTATTAATCGGGGATCCAGTTTGTAAAATGTGATGGTTCAGGACAATATGCGTATCGCATTGTCTAATAAGTAACATCCATGCTATTTTCCGA
>JALJPA010000012.1 GCA_022969215.1 Colwellia sp.
CATTAGCCTTGATATTAAAACGTTTAGGCTTTAGCGCGCAAACAACCTATGCGGTGAGTACTGCTAAAGGTAAAGACAGTAAATTATTAAAAAGGCTTAATGTCGGTGATAAATTACGTGTTGCCAGCAATGAAGAGCAGCAGTTGGCGGCGCTTGAATATCCGCTTTCTAGAACCGAAACGCTTTTTATTAATTTAGTAGGCGATAGTTACCAATCCTATCGAGAGACTAAGCAAGTAGAAATACGGGAAAGTTTTAGCTATGGCACCATCAACTCGAGCTTTTGGAATGCCGGGGTAACTGCAGGATTGAATGATAGCCAAATTATTAATTTTGCTAATATTTTTGGTTGGGACATAGATTTTGGTTTAGACATACGTGAAGGCGATAGTTTTCATGTAACTTTCGAGAAAAAATATGTCGAAGGTGAATATATAGGTACTGGCAATATTTTAGCGGCTGAAATAACCAACCAAGGCGAAGTATTCCAAGCGATTCGTTTTTCTGATGATGAGTATTACAGCCCTGATGGTAGAAGCATGCGTAAAGCCTTTCTACGTGCTCCCGTTAACTTTAAATACATCAGCTCTAGCTTTAAGCGAAATCGCCGTCACCCGGTAACAAAACGTGTGCAATCGCATAATGGTATAGATTACGCGGCAAAAAGAGGCACACCAGTAGTAGCCGCGGGTAATGGTAAGGTAACTCAAGCTGGATATAGTAAGTACAATGGTTATTATGTATTTATTCAACATGGTAATGGCATAGTAACTAAGTACTTACACTTCTATAAGCGACCATCAGTAAAAAAAGGTCAACGTGTTAAGCAAAACCAAACTATTGGTTATGTCGGAGCTACTGGTTTAGCCGCAGGGCCTCATCTACATTATGAATTTTTACTCCATGGCGTACATCGCAATCCACGCACGGTTAAGTTACCTGATGCTAGACCTATTGCGAAGAAATACAAAGCTAAGTTCACCTTATTAGCGAGTGAGCGACTAGCAGCATTATCGGGTGCTAAGAATGCTTTACTTTCAACACAGCCTTCAACCCAAGCCAGTGAACTAGCGACTAATGACTAGCAAAGAAAGTACTGCACAAGGGAAATACTATATTGGCTTAATGTCAGGCACCAGTGCTGATGGAATCGATTTAGCGCTAGTGGACTTTAATGATCCTCAGCAACCAGCTCGATTAGTTGCCAGTTTTTATCAAGATTATAACTCTGCGCTTAGCGAAAAAATCAGCTCACTTTATCAGCCAGGCAGTAATGAAGTAGATCGCGCCTTTCATCTCGATGTCGAGCTAGCGCATTTATTTGCTAAAGCAATTATCGCGCTACTTACTCAAGAAAAGCTCAGCGCTAGCGATATTATTGCTATTGGTAGCCATGGGCAAACTATTCGTCATCGCCCTACAGGTGATAACCCCTTTACTTTACAAATAGGTTGTTGCCAAACTTTAGCAACGTTAACGGGAATTCGTGTCGTTGGTCAATTTCGCCGTAAAGATATGGCGTTAGGTGGTCAAGGTGCGCCCTTAGTACCTATTTTTCATCAACAGTTATTTGCTGAATCTATGGAGGCGAATTTTGTTGTCAACATAGGTGGCATTGCCAATATTACTTTTTTGCCCGCGCAAGGTTCAAGTAAAGCCGTCTTAGGCTTTGATACCGGTCCCGGCAATGCGTTATTGGATGATTGGTTTACTAAACATCATCAAGGCAGTGATAATAAGTTTGATAACGGAGGCGCTTGGGCGGCAACGGGACAAGTTAACCAAGTGCTGCTGACACAGTTGCTGCAAGATGAGTACATTAAAGCTGCCGCGCCCAAAAGTACCGGACGAGAATACTTCAACCTTGACTGGCTTGAGCAGCAATTAACGGCTTTTACAGAAAATACAAACTCACAAGTTTGTTCTGCAGTTCCTAACGCCGTCGATATTCAAGCAACGTTATTGGTTTTTACGGCGAAAAGTATTAGTGCGGAAATTATGGCATTGTCTCAGCAAGGTAATGTCTATTTATGTGGCGGCGGTGTGCACAATAAAGCCTTGGTTGATGCGCTAAAGCGCAGTTTTCATGACTCTGACGCAGCTTTGTTTTTTGAAATAGATACTATGCAAGCCTTGAAAATAGATGGCGATATTCTTGAAGCCATGGCTTTTTCTTGGCTTGCTTATGCTTTTGATCATCAACTGAACAGTAATATGCCGGCGGTAACAGGTGCAAGCGCTACATGTACTTTAGGTAATGAATTCTTACCTTAACCTATACCTTACCTGTCATTCCCTAGGTATATTGTCGGGAATCTATTTTCTTTAACTACTAGTCTTCTATTACTCAGCTTTTTACCTTAAAGTTTTTCATGCTTTAGAGTCAGTTGGCTTAATTGACAATCTTCCTCGCTAACGGTGCAAATAATCTACTAGCATTTCATCACTTCATCACTATACTTAAAGGTTAAGTGTACAAAAAATGAACTGGTTGGTGATGGTGAACTCTAACTCAACACACCTTGGTAAGCTAGCGTCGAGGAGGGCTTATGGAATTTAAAGACATTCATATTGGTATGAAATGTGGCAGTAAAAAAGGCAGTGGTACCGTTACTTGGGTTGATGGCTCAACACATACCATTTATATGGTTGATTGTAATAATAATAATAATTTTGAAGTCAACATCAGCGATATTATTGAAGATCCACAAGCACACAATAAAAAAGATGATTACTACTAATTAACTTTAAAGTTAATTCTTCAATTAATAATCACTAAACCCGATAAGTTTACACTTTATCGGGTTTTTATTATTACCCTCTAAAATATATTGAATGACTATACATAAATAAATTCTATTTGTTCTCAAACCGCTGACAAGCTCTGAGTTGTAACAAACTTACTTGATTTGGTATTAGCTATTTGACACACTGCTTGCGTTGTTTTTAATTCTCAAAACTCAGGTATAAGGTTTTTTATGGAATGGTTGTCTGTGCTGCCTCCTTTGGTGGCAATTATTATTGTTATTTGGAAAAAAGAAGTCATTCTTGCCTTATTGGCTGCCGTGTTCACCGCAGAGTTGTTATTAGCCTCCCAAAACCATAGCAATGCAATATTTCATGCTTTCATTGGCTTTATTGAACGTATCATTAGTGTCGTTAGCTCAGGGGGTAATGCCCGTATTTTGATTTTTAGCTTACTTATTGGTGCTTTATTAGCTTATATTCGAGACTCAGGTGGTGTTACCGCTACTGTGGAGAAGTTAGTCAGTAAAGGTATTGCTAAGAGTAAAAGGCAAGTGGGCGCTTTAACCATGTTCACTGGCATGGTAATTTTTATTGAATCCAACCTGAGTGTACTAACCGCAGGTATTTTATCGCGCGACTTATTTGATAAATTTAAAATGAGCCGAGCGCGTTTAGCCTATATTATTGATAGTACTAGTGCTCCGGTATGTATTTTAGTACTGCTTAACGGCTGGGGTGCCTATGTGCTTGCGCTATTGAATAACTATGATTTAGGGGAATCGTCAGTTTCTATTTTATGGGGCTCAGTTGCTTTTAATTTCTATGCCATTATCGCTTTGCTTATGGTGGTTTATACGGTTGTCACCGATAGAGTACATGGTCCGCTTAAAGCGTCAGAATTAGCACTTACCGCAGACAATTCATCTAGCCCGCAAGTAGTAGAGCAAACAACCCAGCAAGAGCAAACAATAGCATCACCAGCAACAGTTAGCCAAACAAGCGCTAACCGAGAAAGGGTTATTCAGGGAACTCTAACAAAAGATATTTTAGCAGAAAGCATGGTACCAGCTACTAAGGCACGCTTTATGTTGGTGCCATTAATGAGCATGATCTTGGGTATGTTCTTCTTTATGTATTGGAGTGGTAATGGTGATATCACCCAAGGTAGCGGCAGTAAATCCGTACTTTATGCTACTTGTTTAGCGCTGGCAGTCAGTTACTTTTTATTGCGTTTTTATAAACGTTTTGAACATAAAGAGCTCGTTGATATAGGTTTTAAAGGCATAGCAGAACTATTGCCATTAGTGACCATAGTACTGATGTCTTTAACTCTTGGCGCAAGCTTAAAAGAGCTAGGAACTGGTTTCTTTATTGCCGGTATAGTTGGTGAACACTTACCTTTAGTTTTAGTGGTACCAATGTTGTTTTTAGCCGGCGCGGTTATTTCATTTAGTACCGGTACCTCTTGGGGGACTTTTGCTATATTAATCCCTATTGGTGTACCACTTATTCAAGCACTCGGTTTACCACCATCATTGGTTATTGCTGCTATTTTAGGTGGTGGCATCTTTGGTGATCATTGTTCGCCCATTTCTGATACTACGGCTGTTTCGGCTATCGCTTCAGGCTGTGACTTACTTGAACACGTTAAAACTCAAATGCCTTACGCACTATTTGGTGGTGCGGTAACTTTAGTGGCTTATATCATTGCCAGCATTGTTATGATTTAGCTGAATCCTTTGAACAGCGTTTGTTGGGAATTTATACGGCGTTATCGCCTTTTTATGTGACGCTACATGGATGTAGCCTAATAGACAATGTAGGAGCATATTGTCCTGAATAACCACATTACAAAGGCTCTGCCTTGTATACATGCCCAACAATTCGCTGTAAAAAACTACCTCGAAAGATCAACAGCCCCTAGCATTAATTAAGAATAAAAAACCTTATCTACTTTTAATTCGTTTCATCTTATTTCTTTGATCTAGATCAAGTTTTTCTGTCTATAATTAACAATATCGGATAAAATGCGCGCCTTATTTTTAGTTGATGACTTGTTGTACAGGATACTAGACCATGACACACCACGAAGAAGACTTTAAAGATACTACCTCAGCCGTAAATATAGTAATGATTATTGTGGCGATGGTTGCTATGCCATTACTACCAATGCTTATGGGCTGGTTTACTATGTTGCGTTAAGCAACAATCAGTTTTACTGTAGGGGCGCATTAGCTCCTTGCAGTAATGATGATTAACTTCACTAAATCCCCTTTTATTACGCCATTATCTCTAAAGTTATCCGGTATTTTTATCCCAATAAAATGCTTCGCGATAAAACAAATAGCAACAAGATATATCCCAATAGCATAGTTAACTTGTAGCTAACCTGCATTTAAGCTTTTTTAGCCACTAATTCATCGTTAATCTCTAATCCATGACGCAATTTTTTGTTAAAGTGTCATCAAATTTCTGTCTTTCAAACTTAAACCAAAACTGAAGGTAAATTTAATGCCTGATTTAGCAGTGCTTGCGGTCTTTATTCCAACATTCTTTTTTGTCTCAATAACGCCCGGTATGTGCATGACATTAGCCATGACGCTAGGTATGAGTATTGGTGTACGTCGTACCATGTGGATGATGATTGGTGAACTCATTGGTGTGGCTATTGTTGCTATAGCTGCCGTACTTGGCGTTGCCAGTATTATGCTTAATTATCCTGATGTATTTGAAGTATTGAAGTGGCTTGGTGGGGGGTATTTAGCCTATATCGGAATTAATATGTGGCGGGCCAAAGGTAAAATGTCGGTGGGCGAAAATGAACTAAGCGATGTCAGTCGCCAGTCGTTATTCTCACAAGGTTTAGTTACTGCCATTGCCAACCCAAAAGGCTGGGCATTTATGATCTCTCTATTGCCACCTTTCATTAGTGTTGAACGTGATGTAGCACCGCAACTTATGGTGTTATTAGGCGTTATCATGATTACAGAGTTTACTAGCATGATGGCCTATGCCACTGGTGGGAAAAGCTTGCGCATATTCTTAAGTAGTGGTGACAACATTAAATGGATGAATCGCATCGCTGGTAGTTTAATGATTGGCGTCGGTATTTGGTTAGCACTTAGCTAGCTTTCATTGAATGAAGCTATTACCATAGCCTATCACTACGTTTTTTTATTAATTGATAGGCTTTAACTATGATTAAGTTACGCGATTTAGAATATTTAACTGCCATAGATGAGCACAAACATTTTGGTAAAGCGGCGCAAGCGTGTTTTGTCAGTCAGCCGACCTTAAGTGGGCAGTTAATGAAGTTAGAGCAACAATTAGGTTTGCAGTTGGTTGAACGTCATCGCCGCAATGTTATGTTAACGCCGGCAGGGGAGCAGCTAGTAAAAGAAGCACGTAAGGTGTTACAGGCTGCCGGTGAATTTGAGTCTTGTGCGAAAGCTTTACTTGACCCTTTTGCTGGCGATTTACACCTAGGTTTGATCCCGACATTAGCGCCGTATTTATTGCCACATATTATGGCGGACTTAAATACCACCTTGCCTAATATCAATTTTTTCTTACATGAAAATCAAACTAAGGTGTTATTACAGCAATTAGATGAGGGAAAATTAGATGTGTTAATTTTGCCTTATCTTGCAGAAATGGAAAAATTTGAATCATACCAATTGTTTGATGAGCCACTCATGTTGGCAACTCCAAAAAATCATCCTTTGGCCACTAAAAAATCACTATCACTGGCTGACTTACATGGTGAAAAAATTCTTACTTTAGCTGATGGTCATTGTCTTAAAGATCAAGCCATGGGTTATTGCTTTGCGGCAGGCGCTAAAGAAGATAATAGCTTTCAAGCGACAAGCTTAGAGACATTACGCCATATGGTGGCCAGTGGCATGGGCATCACTTTACTACCCGCGCTGGCAGCGCAAGGTAACTTAGCCAGTGACACTCTTCACTATGGTAAATTTCAAGCACCTGTGCCGATACGTGGCATCTCTTTGGTTATAAGACCAAACTACTCGCGCATGCAGTGTGTTAGAGCCATTGTGGCAAGTGTTCGAAAGTCTCTTAGCGATATAATCACCTAACGGCACCATATATTTACTGAACCTATCCGTGATTTACGGAAATATTGAGGTTGATTTCATTGCTAGCGGAATATTTAAAAGGCTACCGTTAAGTTCACTTTGTGCCTTGTGGAAGTTAGAGCCTGCCTCACTAACGTCAGGTCCAAGACTTACTGCGGTCGTTAGCATCAATGATTCTCTTATGACTTCTGATTAGTCTACCCCTAGCAGGCACGCCTCGGCGGACAGCACCATTTCGGTGCAAAGAAGACCCCTTCAACCCGGTAACCGCTATACATTACCAGACAGAGGTTGTTTTTTTTGTCATATAAAAAACTAACCGTCTGTAATAAAACAGTTAATTTTTATATGTCATAGATGGCACGGCTGTTGCTTTCTATCATTCGACAACAAATAAAAATCAACAATACCCAAACGAGCGACCCAACGCTTCAGGAGCCTAACATGCAGACCATCACCGCTGAAACCATCATGGACCGTTCACCGTTATCATTTCGCCCCGATAGCGGGGTGATCGTCGCCCTGCGCCAGCTGCTAACCGCCAGTATGTCCGGTGCACCGGTGGTTGATGCCGATAACAATCTAATCGGCTTTCTGTCCGAAGCTGACTGTATGCGCGGCGCGCTGATGGGAGGCTACTTCTCGACCATCGGCGAGTTAGTTCGCGACCGGATGACAACAGAAGTCGAATCGGTCGGTGCCAATACCAACCTGGTCGATGTCGCGGAGAAATTTCTGCACAACAATCGCCGGGTACTGCCGGTTGTTGAGGAAGGTAAAGTGGTCGGGCTGGTGCAGCGCCGCTGCGTACTCGAGCAACTACTGGAGCAAATTGACAACAAGTGTATTGCCTAAGTAATTGTGGCCTTAAATTTATAGTTTCTAACTCGTAATGGGGGCAGAGCAAGTTTCAATGATTTGTCGCGGTGGCGACGACTGCCGCTTTCATGGACGACTTTAAGTAATAAATAATGCAGGTATTGACTATAAACATAAAATTGATGATTTATGTTTTTACTGAGTAGGGCGTCGCAGGGGTTCCAAGGTACGTCGCTCATTGGGTGTGGTCGCCACCGCGACGCCAAGCAGAGAAATAAACTCAAGCTAGATTTGTATACACGAAACAGAGCCTGATGCTGGTGATCGCCACAGCCGTAAAATAACTCCAAGCCTAGTAATAGGTTTTAACTATCATATCTATAATTACTATCGATTATACTAATCCAAGCCTGATCGCTATTATTATCCCATCTTAAACGAAGCGGTTAACTCTACATCGAGGAAGCGCTTTAAAAAAGTTACTTAATCTACTTAACTAAATGGGAGTTCATTATGAACCAATCAATTATCAATACTAAATTATTACCTTTTAACGCTACTGCTTTTCACAACGGTGAGTTTGTTGAATTAAGCGAAAAAGATGTTGCCGATAAATGGTCAATATTCTTCTTCTACCCAGCTGACTTCACTTTTGTTTGTCCTACTGAATTAGGCGACATGGCAGACCACTACGCAGAATTACAAAAAATGGGTGTTGAAGTTTACTCAGTATCAACTGATACCCACTTTACGCATAAAGCATGGCACGATACTTCAGATACTATTAAGAAAATTTCTTACCCTATGATTGGTGACCCAACTGGCGCAATCACGCGTAATTTCGGTGTCATGATTGAAGAAGAAGGTTTAGCACTTCGTGGTACTTTTGTAATTAACCCTGAAGGCGAAATCAAAATCGCTGAAGTACATGACCTAGGTATAGGCCGAAGCGCAGCAGAATTACTTCGTAAAGTTAAAGCTGCACAATATGTAGCAGAGCATGACGGTGAAGTATGTCCAGCAGCATGGCAGCCAGGTGCAGATACTTTAGCGCCATCTCTAGACTTAGTAGGTAAAATCTAAAGTTTGATTAGTTAAGTTTTCCTTAGGTTTATTTAACTACCACCTACTTTTTGTTGCTCGGAAATCGCATAGAAAGCCTATGCTCATTCCTCGCGCCTCAAGTAGGAGGCATTTAATTTAAACCTAAAATCAAACTTAGGATCACAGCAGTAAATTAACAATCTTGCTGCGATCCTTTTAACTACAGTTCCTTTTCCTTATCACTTTCCGAATGAAAGCTTTTCCAGTACTCATCCATTTCAGCAGAGGTCATTATGTTAGACACAAATTTACAAACACAATTAAAAAGTTATTTAGAAAATTTAAAAACACCAGTCGAGCTGGTCACCTTTACTGATGAAAGTCCTAAGGCAAAAGAACTTAGCCAACTAGTAAATCAAATTGCTGAGCTATCTCCACTGGTTACTGCCATTGACGGTAACCTTTCCTCTAGTAAAGCTGAGCAAGCTACCAATGAACGTGTGCCTTCTATGTTAGTGCGCTCGGTAGCAACTGGCAGTGAAATGCGTTTTGCCGGTCTACCGATGGGCCATGAATTTACCTCACTAGTTATGGCGTTATTACACAGTGGTTCACATCCATTAAAATTGGATACAGAGCAAATAGAACAAGTACGTAATCTTGATGGCGAGTTTGAATTTGAGACTTATATTTCACTAAGCTGTCAAAATTGTCCTGATGTAGTGCAAGCCCTTAATATGATGGCGGCAATCAATCCACAAATAAAACATACCATGATCGATGGTTCATTATTTCAAACCGAAGTATTTGATCGCGACATCATGTCAGTACCAACTGTTTATTTAAACGGTGAGTCGTTTGGTCAAGGTCGTATGTCATTAACCGATATTTTAAATAAGGTTGATAAAAATTCTGGTGCTCGCCAAGCCAAGGTACTTGAGAATAAAGAGACCTATGACTTCTTAGTTGTGGGTGGTGGTCCAGCGGGCGCAGCAGCAGCAATTTATGCGGCACGAAAAGGCATTAGTACTGGCTTAGTTGCCGACCGATTTGGTGGGCAAGTCAGTGAGACCCTGGCAATTGAAAACTTTATTTCGGTAAAAGCCACTCAAGGACCGAAGCTGGTTGCTAGTTTAGAGGAACATGTTCGTGATTATGATGTTGATATCATGAACAGTAACAAAGCTAGCCAAGTGAAGCGTAATGAGGAAACAGGTTTAATTGAAGTCAGCCTAGAAAATGGCGCGGTACTACGCAGTAAAGCGGTGGTCTTGGCAACAGGTGCACGATGGCGTGAAATGAACGTACCGGGTGAACATGAATATCGCGGTAAAGGTGTTGCTTACTGCCCTCATTGTGACGGACCATTATTTAAAGGTAAAGCAGTAGCCGTTATCGGTGGCGGAAACTCAGGTATTGAAGCAGCCATTGATTTAGCTGGTCTTGTGGAACATGTCACGGTATTAGAATTTGCTGACACTTTACGTGCTGATGACATCCTAGTAAGAAAAGCGAACTCATTGACCAATGTAACAATTATTACCAATGCACAAACTACACAAGTTAATGGCGACGGTAAACGGGTAACTAGTTTGAGTTACACTGACCGCAGCACCGATGAAAGCCATGAGTTAACATTAGCGGGAATTTTTGTGCAAATAGGTTTGATGCCTAACACTGAGTTTTTACAAGGAGATATCGAGCTAACTAATCGCGGTGAAATTATCGCTGGTGCTCGTGGTGAAACTTCAATCGCCGGTGTCTTCGCTGCTGGTGATGTAACTGATAGTCCGTATAAGCAAATAATTATTGCTATGGGCAGTGGCGCTAATGCTGCGCTAGGCGCTTTTGATTACCTTATTCGCCAAGATGTTTAATAAAGATCAGCGAGAGAGTTGAAGATTAGTCACTTGTTATTAGAGCAACTCCATTAGCAGAAAGCCGATTAAAATTAACTTTTAAGCGGCTTTTTAGTTATTACATTAGTGATTAAATTAGTTATTAACTGAGTAGCTAAATTAATAGCTAAGCTATTTGAAGTTTTTGTATTTAGCGAGCACAGTTTTACTTACTTCAAGTAAGCAGGCCGTCAGTTGCTCAATATTGATAGGCTTGGCAAGATGTTTAGTAAAACCCAGTGCCAGCGCTTTGTCTTTACTGCGAGTATCAACATCGGCCGTTAAAGCAAATATAGGTAAATCTGCATATTTAGGCATTGCCCTTATTTTTTCTGTGGCTTGATAACCATCCAACACGGGCATCTGACAATCCATCAAAATCACATCTACCGGTTCAGTTTGTAAGTGATCGATAGCCAATTGGCCATTTTCGACAATTACAGCATCAATGCCTAGCTTAGTCAGTATTGTCTTGATTAGTTTTTGGTTAATACGATTATCTTCAGCAACCAATACTTTTAGGACCGTGAGTTCATCATGGTCGCTAGCAACCTTGGTTACTAGTGCTGCATTATTTAGTGGACTTTGTTCATTTTCTCTGACTAATAGCTCAAATGTATTTTGGGTATATTCTTCTGCTTTCGGTTTTATACTGGTTAGCGGCAGCCAGCAAGTAAAAATAAAGCTACTACCTGCTCCGAGTTTACTTTCTATTGAGATATCTCCGTCCATTAAACTGCTAAGTTTCTTGGCAATGGTTAAGCCTAAGCCTGTGCCACCAAAGTCGCGAGAGGTTGAATCGTCCGCTTGGGTGAAGGGTTTAAATAGTTTATCAATACGATCCTCAGCGATGCCAATACCTGTATCCTTTACTTTTATCGACAAGTGTACTTTATTGCGAGTAACTTCAAGTACGTCGGCTGTCATGGATACATTACCACTCTGGGTGAATTTAATCGCATTACCACATAAATTCATTAAAATTTGCTCTATGCGGGTTTGATCACCTAAAAATGTAACGGCAGAAGGAATGTTGTCTCTTAGTTGCCAAGTGAGATCTTTATTACTTGCTTCCACTTCAAATAAGCTATAAATACGACTTAACATTAAATGTATATCAAAGGCTTCATTAGTGAGGTAGATTTTTTCTGATTCAATTTTTGAGATATCAAGAATGTTATTCACTATGTGAAGAAGTAAGTCTGAGGAGATATCAATATGCTGCAAATAGGATTTTATCTCCTCCATGTTGTTAGATACCTTGGCAAGTTGCGCGAAGCCAATTACTGAGTTCATTGGTGTTCTAATTTCATGACTCATATTGGCTAGAAACTGGCTTTTTGCTTTATTCGCATAATTGGCTTCTTGCATCGCCTTTTGTAGCGATTCGGTACGCTGGTCAACTTGATTATTAAGTTGTAATTGCCTGTTATGCATTAATAAAAGTGAGGCAACTATGGTGGTGGCAATAACAACGAGTAATAAGTAAAACTGCAGGAATCCTTGATGCTTTTGTTGGTTTAAATAACTTTTCTTAGCAAATAAGTGGATATACCAGGTTTGTCCAGCCACATTGAAAGAATGGCTAAAATGCTGGTTAATATCCTTTGAGTTGACTTGACTGTCTTCGGTATTGGAGATAAACCATGCTTTTTTATTTTGTTCGTACAATTGGAAATGGAAGAGTTTTTGTTGTGAAGCACTGATCGCATTAGCAATAATTTTTTCTGCTAAAAATACGCCTGTGGCAAAACCAATTAATTGTTTATCCGCGTTATTTTTAGTTGGCATAGTTTGTTCAAAGACCGGAAAAAACAACAAAAAAGCTGGTTCTTCTTTAAAAGACTGTACTAGCTGAATTATCGGAGTGGCTTGCGGTTGATAATTAACCATGGTGCTATCTAAAGATTTTTTTCGAGACGGATTGGAGTACACATTAAAGCCAATTGCTTTCGCATTACTCTCTTCTGGGCTGATAAGTCTGACATAAATCATGTCGTCATTAATGGCTAACGGTTTGCCTCTAATGGTGGTTTTTTTACCGTAAAGCTTTGTTAATTCACTTTCATGTTTTTGCTTGTCTGCTTGAGTAATCAAGGGGTTCCATGACATGGCTTTAAGCGTGTTAGAGCTTCGTGTGAGGTTATGTACAAAAGTATGAAACTGTTCACGGCTAGCATCAGGGTTGTGTTGGATAAATTCGGCTAATAAACTTAATTGCTGAATACTGCTACTTATTTGTCGGTAAATACCATTTTCAATCACTTTTACTTCTTTGGTCACCAACTCATCGGTATTGATATTTGAGCTAGTAATAAAAAACTTGGTAAGCAAAGTGATAATAATGAATAAAACGCTGACTGAATATATAATTATCCACCTCGCTTTACGCTGCTCAGTTTTTAGATGGCGAAAGTTAAGTAAACTTAAGATAAAGGGCAGTGCCAGTAATACCCCCAATGAGTCACCTAACCACCAAAAAAGCAAATTTAATTGGAAATCTTCTACGGCGTATTGGGGGTTAAATACAGTAAGAGAGCTAACGCCTATCGTTGCAGAAATTAGGTTAATTAGAATGCCAACAATGAAAATAAAATAGAGGGTGTTTTTATTCTGCCACTGGCTAATTGGGTTACCAAGCCAGTTGCGAAGCAGTGCACTACCCATCATGGCTTGTAGACCTGCGCCACTGGCTATGATGGCATTTTGTATCGAGGCAGTTGAAAATAGCAGTGTCGAGTCGAAATTAAGGGTAAATGAAAAGTTAAAAATATAGGATGCTAAAAAGACAGCTGGGAAAAATCGCCACCACCACAAATAGCAGCCAACCAGTGCTATTCCTGCAGGTAACCAAATATAGATTATTTGACTTTGAAATGAAATGGATGATAAAAGGTAGCCACAAATAATATAACTAGCAAAGAGCGTAAGGTATAACGGCCAAGTTTTTGCTAGTGAATAGTTGTCTTTTAATGGGCTGGCGTTGGTCACAACAATCCTTTGATTTATATAACTTAGATCCTCAATTAACTATAAACTAAAAGTTAGCATTTACAACTTAAGCAAAGCTTTTGTTATGCTTGGTAAATATTACTTTTTTTCACTAATTTTTGTTTGCTTAAATTATTGGTTTAGTGGACTTAAATAGGGTTATTTTTGGGTGATATTTTCTCTGGAACTCTTGCCTTTAAGTCTCAAATTTAAACATTTGTTCAAACTGGCTTTAGCGTAACTAAAGCTACACTATTAGTGGTCTGTAAATTGCTTGCAATATAACCGTCAATATATTGTGGAATTTATTAAATGATTAATAACCTAGGCTTGTATAGCGCCGTATATACTAACAATTCAACTGTAGCTCAAAAGAATACTACTGAAATTCAAGCGGTAATTGAAAAGCATGCTGAAAATAGCGTTAAAAGTGAAGGTTCAGCGGACTTAGCTACTAATAATTTATTTTTATCAAGCAGGGCTCAAAAAATAAATGCTATTAGTAGCGAGTTTTTTAGTGGTAATCAGCTGACTTTAGATGATGTCGGCAAGCTGAAAGAAAAGCTATACCAATTTGGCCTTATTTCAGAGGGGGATTATGCCGCTTTAACCGGTGGCTCTGTAAATGAGGGAAATAGTGAAGCTAGCGAGAAAATGTCCACCACCACCTTAACTAGCTTTATCGGTGACTTTCTTGAACGCTTGAATGCCGAGGACGAAAATAAAGATGTCCAAGGTGAAGATGTTGTTACTGAAAGTGAAACCATAGTGGCTCTAACAGGGGCATTAAATATCGCCAAAGAAATCCTAGCCAATGTTGAGGAACAGAAGCATAAAGCAGACTTTAAGTCATCTCTTCAGGGGGCGTTAGCTTTACTTAAAGATACTATCAATGATAAATCATTTGTAGGCTTACCCTTAGATGATCAAATAGGATTATCTAAGGTACAGCAAGCGTTGGAAATTGTTGACCACCTGTCCCCACAACGACTGAATAACAATAAAGTTAATCAGTATATTGAGTTATCTTTTAGATAGCCGATTGAGTATATTCTTTTGTTCGCCATTCTAATCTAGTTACAATGACTTTCTGATATACTTGATAAAACGATACTAGAGTCATGTCATGGCTATATAGCTATCACATTCATATTTGATGGTAAGGGATTTTAATTGCGTTTTTTCAAAGTTACTTTAGCCATTTTATTGGTCATTGTTATTACCCTTAGTTCAGTATTTTATGCCCGTAGCTCTGTAGTTACTTCTTTAGTAAATGATTATTTAACGCAATATAACAGCGCAATAAGCTGTATCGATTTTACCGTTAATGCAGACTTTGATCTGGTCATTGCTAAGTTATGTATTGATTCACCTTATGCTGATTTAGAGCTGATTGGTATTCTTATCGAGTGGCAGTTTGAGCCTAGCTACTTAACGGTAGATAAAGTAGTAGAGGCAATTTCATCGATAAAAATCACCTCGGTTGATGTACGCGCTAAAGCGGAAATTGCATTAACACCAAGTACAACTCAATCACCAACACAGCTTAATGAGTTACCCAAGAGTATAAGGCAGTTCATGCATGATATAGCTGATTATACTGTGCCTGTTGCTATAATTATTGACACTTTTAGTTACCAGCCATTTGTTGCTGATTCTGATATTGGTGCTGATGAGGAAAGACAAAGCTATAAAGGTAAGTTATCAGCTACTACCGAGAAAATTTCTTTATCACTAACTAACGCTAAACAAGCACAACTATTATCGCTGGATTTGGCTCGAATGGGAGCAGATTTTACTGCCAATATAAGTACTGATTTAACCAAGTTAAGACAATTTATACAGCTTCATAAATCGGCTTTACCGCTAGTATTAGCTAAGAAATTAGTGAATGCAGAAAATGAAAATTGGTCCATTAAAGGAACTTATAGCAGCCAAATTGACTGGCATAAGAAAACCTTGAGCATGAAAAATACACTTAGCAATTTTTCTTTTCGTGATGAGCAAGGTCTTGCTCAATCAGGTCCTGTAGAAATAGATGCAACACTGGCTTGGCAGCTCAGCTTAGTGGATGAACACTTACACATCGTTTTTGCTAATAACAGTGCCATTAAGCTGACAGTTGATCAGCAAAAGCTGACAGATTTTTTATCTGCGCAAGTGAACGATACACAACTAAAAGTACTAGTCGCAGACAATGCTATGAATGTGGTCACTATTGCGCCTCTAAGTTCGGTAAAAATAGACTTTAACCAGCAAAGTATCATCAGCGATGGCATTACGCTGGTCAGTAGCAACTTAGCTGAGCCAGTAACGCTTTCATTGAATGATATAGCCCTTAATTATGTTGATGAAGCTACACTTGCTATTAACTTGCACAAAACAAAATTTTCCCTGACCGGACAAGCAAAGGTTGGCCAATTACAGCTTTATAGTGAGCAACCAGTAAAGCTAAATATTGTTGGTGAAATTGAGCAGCAGAGTGACTTTTGGCAAGTGAAAATTGCGCAAGAAACGGAAATTGAACTAACTCAGTTAAACTTAGCGGCAAGCCAGTTTCAACAAGAAAAATTTAAAGCCAAATCACAAGCCGAATTACAATTAAGAGTGAAATCATTAATTAGTCACTGGCAGGGCAGTGTGGCTATTGCTAAAAACGCGACTCAAAGTCAGGGCGGTAATTATGGCGGAGTGACGTTTGATCTAGAAATTAACAACCAGCTAAAACAGTTCAATATTGCCAAAGTCATGCAAGTTAATGTTCTAGAGTTAAACAGTAAGCTTAGTGGCAGTATTGATAATATAGCGATAAATGCCGAGGTGATTGTCGATCAGTTAGCCATAGCCTCGGTAAAATTAACCGGAGACTTACAACATCCAGAGCTAGAAGTGTCAGCGAATGATATTTTTATCACCGATATATTAGCATTAAAGTTAAAACCACCGATTAAGTTGCAGCTTATTGATGGCACTTTCAGTTACCACTTATCCGCGCAGCTAAAAAATAGTGAAGAGCTAATGGCTAACCCCATAAAATTAACTCTATCGGTGCAAGATGTCACGGGTGAAATTGATGGCACTTGGCTACAAGAGCTTAATTGGCAGCAGGAATTTACCTTACAAAATGATCAAATAAAATCGCTAGTGGCAGATGTTAAAGGTAATACTAAAGCGGTACCTAACCTGACTATTGCTAAGGTAGAAACTGCCACGCCGATAACGGGTTTATCGACCAACACCTCGATTGATTTTTATCAAGGGAATCTAAGAGTTATTGCCAAAAATATTTACGGAAACTTGCTGGGCGGGCGCTTTGCTATTGCGGAAGCGCAATGGCCGTTCAGCAAAGGTTCAGCTGTTAATGTTAAATTAACTAACATAGATTTAGAAAAGCTGCTTGAACTCGATAAAAAGCAAGGTATTGTCGTTACTGGTAAGGTTTCCGGGCTGTTGCCCATTTATTATGATGGCGAGCACTTACTGGTGAAAGAGGGCCGTTTATACAATGTCAGTGATGGTCTTATTCAGATTTTTAATAACCCTGCGGTAGAAGAGTTAAAGGCCAGCAGTACTGAATTGAAATTAGCATTTAGTGCGCTAGAAAACTTGCACTATCATCATTTAACCTCGGAAATTTCAATGGCTGATGATGGTTATATGTTGCTAGTTACTGAAATTAAAGGCAGAAACCCTGATTTAGATAATGAAGTAAATTTAAATTTAAATCTTAGCTATGACTTATTAGGTTTGCTAGAGTCATTCAATATCACCGAGCACTTTGAGAATAAATTAATCAAAGGCTTACATTAGGGTTTGTTGATCTTTCGAGATTACTTTTACAGCAACATGTTTGATATTTAGGCAAGGCAGAGCATGTGAAGTGTAGCTGGCTACATGAACATACGATAACGCCGTATAAATTTCAAACAAGTGCTGCCCTTTGGCTTAATTTAAACCCTAAAAGATCAGCAGGCCTTAGCTAAGCAGTGCTTGTTCGGTTTTATCATCCAACTCATCTTCATCACTCAGCATCACAGCTAACCAACGCCCTTCAGGTGAGCTTTCCAAACCTATCTTTAATATCATGGTCAGTGGCACACTTAATAACATACCGACAGTGCCTAATAACCAGCCCCAAAATATCAGTGATAAAAAAACCACTAAGGTCGATAAACCTAAACCTTTACCTAGATATCTAGGTTCAATAATATTGCCCATCACCATATTAATGAAAACAAAGCCTAAACCTATTGCACCAGCGTCACCAATACCTAATTGTAGAATAGCTAAAGTCATCGGCGGTACTGAGGCGATAATAGAGCCAATGTTAGGAATATAATTAAGTAAGAAGGCCAATACACCCCAGAGTAAAAAGAAGTCTAAACCAAAGGCCCATAACATCAGCGAAACAATACAACCGGTGGCAATACTGACCAAAGTTTTAATGGCAATGTAATGATTTACCGACGATATAAACCGCTCAATTTGTTGCAAACGCATTTGAGGATCATCCAAAGCTAAATGCAGCTTATGCGGAAAAGATGATGATTCAAACAAAATAAACACCACAGTTAAAACAATCAAAAATAAATTGGCCATCACTGAGCCAAAACTTGATAGCATTTCAGCCGCTAAGCCCATGGCTGCAGCGGGATCAAAGTAGTCGGTTACGATAGAGGTAGAAAGTTGAATATCGTGTTCGGCAAAAAAGTCCGTTAACCAAACAAATTGTTGTTTAAGCTGCACTCGGTATTGAGGAATATACTGTGAAAGTTCATTTAACGAACTGCCCACTAAGCCCGTTAAAAAAACAGCCATAGTGACAATAATGGCGATAACAAATATTATCGAGATTGCTTTCGGTATTTTGAATTCACTGGCTTTTTTGATTAGGGGGTTACAGATGATAGCGATAAAGACTGACAGTAAAAACGGTACTAATATATTCGCTGCAGTTTTAATACCGGCAAAAATGATAAAAATAGCGGCTACCGTGACAAAGGCTTTTACGATAGAGCTATGATTTGAACTTGAAACCATGAAAATTAATCCTTATATTTTTATGATTTCAATATACCTTAAATACTTTAGTTACACTAGCTTAGCTATGTTTAAGCGCAAGTTATCAACTGGTTATTCTCCAGAGCCTGTAGGGTTAAAAATTATAACCGCTATAGCCTATATGCGAGTATAACGACCCTAGCGATAAGCAGGGTCGTTATCTGTGTTTAACCAAGCTTCCTTAACAAGCCTTGGGTATTTTGTCGCATGGTATTAGCCACCATAAAATAACCAATGCTTGAAACAAATAATGCACCACTTACCGGCCCTAACAACCATATATAAGGATGAAGGCGCCCTGCTATATCAAAGAGTTGCTGTTGAATAACCAATAAAGCAACGTCACTCACTATTGCGGCAACTAAGCCGGCAATGCCTCCCAACAACATAAACTCATAAAGTGTTGCCAACTTAATCAAACGACCTTTAGCCCCCAGTGTACGTAAAATCACTACTTCTTGCATGCGCTCAGCCAAGCTTGCTTGAACCTGAGAAACAAGTACTAAAGCACCACTGACGAGGACAATAGATAAAACAAAACCAATCGCTAAGGATACTTGCGCAATAATGGATTGCGCCTGTTCAATTTGGGCCTTGATATCTATCATACTTATTGTTGGGTATCGTTGTAATAACTGGCTGATACCTTTGGTATCGCGGTCATGTAATTTCGCAGCACTAAAATAGGTTACCGGTACTTTTCCGGCCATATTAGGGCTTAAAATCATAACGAAATTGGGTTTGAGACTACCCCAATCAACTTTCCTGAAACTTGTGACTTTAGCGTCTATTGGTTGTTCATTGACCAAAAGTGTAATGATATCGCCAATTTTTAAACCAAGAGTTTCTTGCCAACCATCAAAAACGGATACTTCAATATCATCACCAGTACCTCCATCAGAAAACCATTCTCCTTCTGTTATTTCATTCCCTTCAGGCAAAGACGTTAACCAAGTTAAATTAGGCTCCCTACTGACCCCTTCTCTGGCATTTTCATCTTTTTCTTCACCCTCTTGTTTAGACACTCGACGAGCGAATTCTTCGCCATTAACAGCATCAACACGGCCACTAAATACGGGATAAAAGTCTTCATGGGCAATGTTGTTGTCCTTAAAGAATTTTTTGATTGGCGTCACTTCTTCTTTAGCGATATTGATGATGAACATATTAGGCGCATCTGCAGGTACTTGCATTTGCCAGTCTGAAATGATGTCGTTTTTTAAGACCACCAAAAATAGCATTAACTTAATCGCTAAGGCGAAACTGATCAGTTGTATGGCATTGGCATTGGCTCTTTTTTGTAAGGTGGCTAATGCTAATGACCAACTAGAGCCTGGGCTAAGTCCGAGCTTACGCCCTGCCGCAAATAATAATCGTGATAAAGCAAATAAAACCGCAATCACAACTAAAGTCGAAGCAAATAAAATTAAGGTAGTAACAATCTCACCACTAAATAGCCACATCAAGACAAAAATAGTTAGCATTGAAAGGCCAATATGAATTCGGCTTATTGCTAAAGTATCACCTAAGTTGCGGCGCAATACTCGAAGCGGCGGAATATCAAATAAATCTAACAACGGTTTGAGTGAAAACATCAATGCGCAAACAAGACCGATAAAAGCAGATAATAACCAAGGGCGTACACCCGCTTGCGGCAATTCGGTGCCCATAAAGGTAGCCAAATAATCAGCGCCTATGGTTTGCAAGACAAAGCCTAGCGCTAAACCGGCAACGATTGAAAAAGTTGTCACCAAACTAAGGTGTAAAAGAAAAATATTGCGGATTACTTTACGACTACCACCCAGTGTTTTCATCATGGCAACGGGGTCGTACTGTCGCTCACAATAGCGCTTAGCTGACACAGCCATAGCAACCGCTGCTAGCATTATGCCAAATAAACCGGCCAATAATAGAAAGCGTTCGGCACGGTCTAAGTTATTGCCCAGTGGTGATTGTCTATCTTTAAGACCTTGCCAGTTTTGGTTACTTTTAAGCTGAGGTTTGAGCCAAGCATAATAATCACTTAACTCTTGCTCATTACCAGCAAAAAGTAGACGGTGAAATACTCGACTACCGGGTTGAACGGCTTGAGTGGTCTCAATATCGGCATAATTTAACAGCACTCGCTTATTACCCGATAACGAGAAAAATGGCGCATCAGGTTCTTTTACTAACACTTTAGTGACGTTAAACTTACCGGCACCCAACTCAACCTTATCGCCAACGTTTACCTTAAGAGTATAAAACAAGCCTTCACTAAGCCAAACTGAGCCGGCCTTAGGACCCGTTTCAACCTCATAAGCTTTGCTGGTAAGATTATCCTTGATGGTGATTTTTCCGCGCAGAGGGTAAGCAGCAGTGGTCGCTTTAACCGAGCCTAAAACTAATTCATCATTGGCAAAGAGCATGGAATCAAAATAAAGCATTTGTGCCGTAGCCAGACCAAATTGACTTGCTTGCTTGAGCAACTGAGGCTCAAAAGCATGATTACTTGATAAGCGGCGATCGCTGGCAATAAAGTCACTACTTTTGTGCGCGATATTTAGACTGATTCGCTCGGTAATTGCAGATAAACTAAATACGGTGAGCACAGCCAGAGCAATGGCAGCAAAGATAATGGTTAATTCACCACGTCTAAATTCTCGAGAGAATAGCTTAAAAGCCAGTTTAACCCACATTGGCAGCTCCCCCTTCACTGATTTTTTCCAGTTGTCCGCCTTCAATATGTATAATGCGCTGGCATTTTTTTGCTAATTGTTCATCATGTGTTACGAGTACCAATGTAGTACCGTTTTGCTTATTTAAGTCAAAGAGTAGTGTTTCAATCAGATGACCATTTTTACTGTCAAGATTCGCTGAAGGCTCATCAGCAAAAAGTATCTTAGGCGAGCCAATAAATGCTCTAGCAATAGCTACTCTTTGTTGCTCACCGCCGGATAATTGTGAAGGGTAATGTCCAAGACGATGTGAAAGCCCTACTTTGTCCAATAATTCAACCGCTTGTGCTTTAGCATCATGGTCACCAGCCAGCTCTGCTGGTAACATGACATTTTCAAGAGCGGTTAAGCTTTGCACCAACATAAATGATTGAAAGACAAAACCTATTTTTTCTGCCCGTAACTGAGCACGTGCTTCTTCATCGAGTGTACTTAAGGCATCACCGTCGAGATGAACCTCACCTTGACTTGCTACATCTAATCCAGCCAATAAACTCAGCAAGGTAGATTTACCCGAGCCCGAAGCACCGACAATCGCGACAGACTCTCCTGACTTGACAGAAAAGTTTATATCGCTAAGGATAGTGAGGCTGCCTTCAAGTGTGTTAACACGCTGAGTAAGACCTGACACTTGAATAACATTTAACTGAGAAAGTACTGACATGACACGCTGTTTCCTAAAATCTATTATTATCTTAATTTTGACAAACTTATCATTTACAAGCCATGCAAATGATAAAATTTTACTTATTGGTGACAGCTTAAGCGCTGGCTATGGCCTTGAGCAAGCACAAGCATGGGTTCATTTGTTACAAAATAAATATATAGAAAAAAACAAGCCCATCACAGTAATTAATACCGCTATAAGTGGTCAAACGACCGATAACGCCTTGTTGAAAATTGATGCTTGGCTTAAAACACATCAACCGAGTCATGTGTTGATTGAACTAGGTGGTAATGATGGTATTAGAGGCTTTCCAGTGAAATTGTTGCAGAAACATTTAAGCCAGCTGGTCACCATAAGTCAACAACATGGTGCTAAGGTAGCCCTAATGGAAATTCATATTCCGCCTAACTTAGGACCAAGATATCGTCAAATGTTTACTGACAGTTATAGTAAGGTTGCCAAACAAACAGGCGCTTACCTTATGCCCTACTTTATGAGTGACATAGCTGTTGATACTTCGTTAATGCTTAATGATAACTTACATCCTAATGCCAAAGCACAGCCTATAATCCGTGATTTTATGTACAGTGAAATTAATAAATGGTTAGCAGACTAAAGTAAGCATACAAACTAAAGTAACCACCCCTAAGCAAGTGAGTAGAATGGCAAGCAACTCACTCAGTATTTTTTAAAACTTGATGCTCATCAAAACTTATACCAATTCCAATAAGTTTCTTCCCACTCAGCGAGAGTTAAAAGTCTTAGAGGCAAGGCATTGATTATAGATAATGGTTATTCCCTTATCAAAAACAATAACGCCGTATATAAGCCTTTTAAACTCGCCCTTCGGGAGCTTTCCAGCGATTCGATAACAGCACAGAATTTCTTTCATATAGAGTGACTATATGCAAAAAAATCCTATTTATTCTCAAACCGCTGGCAAGCTCTGAGTGGAAACTAATTTAATGGAACTGGTATTAGTCAGCGAGTTGGTATATTTCGCTACCCGCTGCTTTAAATTCAGCGGACTTTTCTTGCATCGCTTTTTCTATAGCGTCATCAGACGTTATCGTTATTGTCTCATCAAGCAATTGAATTTTTATGGCATTTTTATCAAGATTAGCGGCGTACTCTCGTACTTCTTGTGAGATCTTCATCGAACAGAATTTAGGTCCACACATAGAACAGAAATGCGCTACTTTGCCTGACTCTTGTGGCAAGCTTTCATCATGATAAGCTCTAGCGGTTTCTGGGTCTAAACCAATATTGAATTGATCATACCAACGGAATTCAAAACGCGCTTTAGACATGGCATTATCACGAATTTGTGCGCCAGGATGACCTTTAGCTAAATCACCAGCATGAGCAGCAATTTTATAAGTCATCAAACCTTCTTTTACGTCTTCTTTGTTCGGTAAACCTAAATGCTCTTTTGGCGTTACATAACAAAGCATGGCACAGCCATACCAACCAATGTTAGCCGCACCTATGCCAGAAGTAATATGATCATAACCTGGGGCGATATCTGTGGTTAATGGGCCTAAAGTATAGAAAGGCGCTTCGCCACAATGTTTGATTTGCTCTTCCATATTTTCTTTAATCATATGAAGCGGCACATGACCAGGGCCTTCAATAATCACTTGTACATCATGCTTCCAGGCGATTTGAGTTAACTCACCTAAAGTATGTAATTCCGCAAATTGCGCTTCATCGTTGGCATCGGCTACTGAGCCTGGACGTAAACCATCACCTAATGAGAATGACACATCGTATTGTTTTAAAATTTCACAGATATCTTCAAAATGGGTGTAAAGGAAGTTTTCTTTATGATGCGCTAAACACCATTTCGCCATAATTGAACCTCCACGCGAAACAATACCAGTGACACGTTTAGCTGTCATAGGTACATAACGCAGTAAAACGCCGGCATGAATAGTGAAATAATCAACACCCTGCTCTGCTTGTTCAATTAAAGTATCGCGGAATATTTCCCAAGTTAGGTCTTCTGCTACGCCATTTACTTTTTCAAGTGCTTGATAAATAGGTACTGTGCCAATAGGTACTGGCGAGTTACGCATGATCCATTCACGTGTTTCATGAATGTTACGGCCAGTAGATAAATCCATTACCGTATCTGCGCCCCATTTTGCTGACCAAACCAGCTTTTCTACTTCTTCTTCAATAGAAGAGGTTACTGCTGAGTTACCAATATTGGCGTTAACTTTAATTAAAAAGTTACGACCAATGATCATAGGCTCACATTCAGGGTGGTTTATATTTACTGGAATAATTGCGCGACCGCGAGCCACTTCATCACGGACAAATTCAGCGGTGATTTGCTCAGGAATACTGGCACCAAAAGATTCGCCTTTATGTTGAAGCAGTAAGGTTGCATCTTTCACTTCTTCACGTTTTATGTTTTCACGAATAGCAATGTATTCCATCTCTGGGGTAATAATACCTTGGCGAGCGTAATGCATTTGCGTAACGTTTTTACCTTTTTTAGCGATACGCATTTGAGGTAAATTTTCAAAGCGGATACTGTCAACCCCTTCATCGGCAAGCCGTTGCTGGGCATATTCAGAGCTAGTTGAAGTTAACGGTTCGACATCACCACGAGCATCTATCCAGCTTTCACGTAAACGTGGAATACCTTTATGCACATCAATTGTGACATTTTCATCAGTGTAAAAACCCGAAGTATCATAAACACATAAAGGTTCGTTTTTCTCATAAACGGCAGTATCTTTATTACCACTAATTAAGGTATCAGATAAGGTAATTTCACGCATACCCACTTTGATATCGTGGATTTTACCTGATACATAAACTTTTTTTGAATTAGGAAATGATTGGTCGGAAACATTTTTTAAGAATGCTTCTGCCGCTGCACGTTTTTCACGTCTGGTTGGTTTTTTTACTACTTTATCAACATTGGTTGAATTGGACATAGTCGCACCTTGTTTTTGTTTTTCTTGTTTTATTCCCAAAATAAGGACAATAAAAGTAAGAAAAAAATAAAAATAGGCGGAGTTTTTTAACTATTTCATAGTTAAAAAGAGGCAAAAAGAGGTTGGAAAAATTAAGGTTACAGGACTTAATCACTCTCTCTTGTTTCCTACGCAGATATTAATCTGATCAGGTTTTACGGATCCCGCTTTCGCGATCTCAGCCTTTGGCACTCCGACAAGTGTGCGCTTACCAATATTCTTAAAAACTAGGTAAGCGCGGCTAGATTCTAACGTGAGCTTAGCGGATAGTGCAAGCGCTAAAATAATAAACACTACAAAGCAGACCACTGACAAAGCAGAGTAAAAATAACCATTGCCAATATGAGTGAGCAAGGTAATATGAGCAAAAATTTACGATGAAGCCCTTATGTTAACTATATTATCTGCTGAAAACTTTAAAACTATTCCATGGAAAAATGGCTTAGGCCACACCACTGAATTAGCCATTAGCGATGGCGGTAATTTAGATGATTTTGCTTGGCGATTAAGTATCGCCAGCGTAGTAAATGACGGCGACTTTTCAAATTTTTCCGGCTATCAACGTAATTTAGTCTTAATAGAAGGCGAAGGTTTAACACTAGATCACCGCAATGGCGATGTTGATAAACTAACGAAATCACTGGATATCGCCCACTTTGATGGCGCCAGCAATACTTATGGCGCGCTAATCAATGGTGGTATTAAAGACTTTAATATTATGACCAAGCAGGGTCATTTTTCTGCGCAAGTTGATACCTATACGACTAATGAAAAAGTAATGTTATCAGCCAAAGCGAGCACCTTAATATTCGCTTATAGCTTATCGGCAGCAATGACTTTTGAGCAGAGTAACAATAAAACTGATGTTGCCCAGGGGGCTTTAGCTCGCATTGAAAACCAAGCCAGTGACAAGCCAGCAGATATTTCACTTACCGGTGAAAATATGATAATAATTCAGCTATCTAAGTTAAAATAAGCAAGTTAGAGTAAAGCGGTGAGTATGCGCAAGTAAATTAATACTTAGGCAACCCTTACAGCAATATCCTTAACAAAAAAACAAGTTACATATAAGGTAAAATGGCAGTGAATAAAAATAACACCCTAGTATTTATCACCTTAGCCATTAGCTTTATTTTATCAACACTATTAAAGCCGTATCCATTTAGTTGGGCAGTAAAAATGCTGCCTATATTCTTGCTTATTGCTATTACTTGGCAGCACAGTAAGCAGCTTATCGTCCAACAGAAATCAACTAGCGTTAGGTTTTTTATCTTTGGTTTATTGTTTTCTAGCTGCGGTGATTTTCTACTAGATTACAACCAACAGGATTGGTTTATTTTCGGCTTAGCGGCTTTTTTTATTGCCCATCTTTGTTATTTAATTAGCTTAAAACCTTTTAATAATGTCCATATAGCTGATAAGAAACCACTTATTCTCACCGCATATATCGGCTTTGGAGCACTGATGTTTATGCTGTTTATTAATGGCTTAGCTGAGTTGTTTATTCCAGTATTGGCTTATATGGTAGTGCTACTGCTTATGGCACTGGCAACAGTATTTAGTCACAGGTCTAATTTATGGCTAGTACTTGGTGGTATTAGCTTTGTACTATCCGATTCATTAATTGGTTTTGATAAATTTAACAGCACTATTGTTCAAAACCAACTTTGGGTAATGGCAACCTATTACTTCGCTCAATTTGCCTTAGTTAAAGGCTACCTGATGTCATTAAAGAAAAATTAGTCAGCTTTTTGTTAGCCATAATCATAAAATCACCTAGACATACTTGCCCTTAAAGTAAAACTTGCCTTTAAAACATTCCTGTATATACTACCAGTAATACTGTGTAAATTTACAGGCTTAAGCTATGATAGATTCAACCACCGAATTGCGCCCGCTGACTAAGCGACAGCAACAAATTTATGATTTAATCAAAGATAAAATCAAAGATACGGGTATGCCACCAACGCGTGCTGAAATCGCCAATTTTTTTGGTTTCAGATCAGCCAATGCCGCCGAAGAACATTTAAAAGCCTTAGCCAAAAAAGGCTATATTGAAATGCTTGCCGGCACCTCTCGTGGCATTCGTTTAGTTGAAGAGTTTTTAGAAAAAGAAGGTATACCACTTATTGGCCGTGTCGCTGCTGGTGAACCTATTTTGGCGCAAGAGCATATCGAAGAGCATTATAAAGTAGATGGTGATTTGTTCCACCCAGCCGCCGATTACCTTTTGCGTGTTAATGGCGAAAGCATGAAAGACATTGGTATTTTAGATGGTGATTTACTTGCTGTGCATCAAACTACTGATGTACAAAATGGCCAAGTAGTTGTTGCCCGCGTTGAAGACGAAGTTACGGTAAAACGTTATAAACGTGAAGGTAATATTGTTTATTTACATGCTGAAAATGAAGAGTTTTCTCCCATTAAAGTCGATCTAACTAACCAAGAGTTCAATATTGAGGGTATTGCCGTGGGCATTATTCGCAGCGGTAGTTGGATGTAAAACCGCAAAAACAGCCCAAACGAATGTTGCTTAATCAGCAATATACTAAATGCCATAATTACTCTTTTTAATAATAAAATGAGCAGTAATTATGGTTTTTTTATTTCTTCATAGCAGAAAAGCCCGAAATATTTCCATATTCTTTTTTTATCTACGTCCCAAATTTATCAAAGCTACTTACAGCAAAGCTCACACAAACATTAGAGCTATTACTCCATTGAATTAAATGACTTTTTTCTAATTACTTAGCTATATAACATTTGACCTAGATCAAATTTTAGCGTAATTCTAGTAACAGTAACGCATACAAAACGAACATAAAAAGAATAAAAAGACGTCGATGCGCTAATCCTGTCACACTAAATTACTAGTGTCATGTCAGATTACTATTTCACGTCGGTAATAAACCTGAACTCGGTATGGATACCAAACGGTATAAGTTTATTCGCCATCAATCGTTCTACATCGCGAAGCCGTGGCTAAACCGAGATCTTGTTAGTTTATAAAAAAAATAAAATAATAAAAAACTACAGATATTCAGTTCAGTGGTTATGAAGTACATTGCTGTACATCTGTTCTCTATGATTATCAAGAGGAGATGCCGTGTGGGGAAACATAAGCTATTTTGGCTAGTGTTGGTAAGCCTGTTTACCAATTCAGCTTGGGCAGAAATGCAGTTAAACCTGACGAAAGGGGTTACTGCCGTTAGCCGAGATGTATATGATTTGCATATGCTAGTGCTGTACATTTGTACCGCCATTGGCGTAATAGTATTTGGCGCTATGTTTTGGTCGATGGCTTTTCATCGAAAATCTAAAGGGGTAAAACCTGCTAACTTTCATGAAAGCACTAAGGTTGAGATATTATGGACGGCAATACCCGTTGTCATCTTAATCGGTATGGCAATACCGGCAACCCACACTTTAATAGCCATGGAAGATAACAGCAATTCTGATGTTACAATTCAAATAACCGGCTCTCAGTGGAAGTGGCATTACAAATATTTTGATCAAGATATCGAATATTACTCGGTACTCTCAACACCACGCGAACAATACCAAAATCAACAAGGCGCTGGCGCCACTAAAGGTGAGAACTACCTTTTGGAAGTTGATAAACCTCTGGTTATTCCCGTCAATAAAAAAGTTCGTTTCTTAATTACCTCTGATGATGTTATCCATGCGTGGTGGGTACCTGCTTTTGCCGTTAAACAAGATGCTAATCCAGGTTTTATTAACGAAGCATGGACTAAGGTCGATGAACCCGGTATTTACCGCGGCCAATGTGCTGAGCTATGTGGTAAAGACCATGGCTTTATGCCGATAGTTGTTGAAGTGAAATCTGAAGCTGATTATGACATTTGGATAAATGAACAGCAGCAACGTAATGCCCAAGCTGCCGAAGCTGAAAGAGCGTCATTAAGTGCTTCACTATCAAAAGAAGAATTGATGCAATTAGGTGAAAGCACTTATACCGCCTATTGCTCGGCATGCCATCAGCCAACAGGCTTAGGCTTGCCACCTGCCTTCCCCGCCTTAAAAGGTAGCCCAATAACTACATCAGGTAGTGCTAAAGAACATATTAACATTGTCTTTAACGGTAAAGCGGGTACGGGTATGCAAGGTTATGGTAAGCAATTAAGTATGAAACAAATTGCTGCTGTTGTGACCTACGAGCGTAATGCTTGGGGTAATAATACCGGTGATGTTGTACAAGCATCTGATGTTAAATCTGCTGTTGTCTCTTCTGCTGAAGGTACAACACAAGAGGCCATAACATCCGTAGCAATTGAAACTAACATTGAAGAAACGGTAGAGACGATTGCTGAAGAAGCACCGGTAGAAGATTTAGCTAAAGTGTATAGCCATGATGAATTAATGACAATGGGCGAAAAAGTCTATATGAAAGCTTGTGTTGCTTGTCATCAACCGACAGGTGCAGGCTTACCTCCGGTATTTCCTGCGCTTAAAGGCAGTGTAATTGCAACGGGAGATATCGCTGTTCATTTAGATATAGTGCTGAACGGGAGTAAGAAAAATGCTGCCATGGCTGCTTTTGCTAGCCAACTAACCAAAACCGAAATAGCTGCTGTTGTAACTTATGAGCGTAATGCTTGGGGAAATAATACCGGTGATTTAGTACAACCTGCAGCTGTTGATGCTGCTAGTGCGAATTAGGGGGATATAAAAATGACTACAGACGTTATAGCACAAGATTCGCACGACGAACATCATGATGACTCACATGAACATGGGAAAATGACCGGAATAAAACGCTGGCTTTATACCACTAACCATAAAGATATCGGCACGCTGTATTTATGGTTTGCCTTTATTATGTTTTTAACTGGCGGTGCCATGGCAATGGTCATTCGTGCTGAGTTATTCCAGCCTGGCTTACAATTAGTTGAACCGGATTTCTTTAACCAATTAACCACAGTCCATGGGCTGATCATGGTATTTGGCGCAATTATGCCAGCCTTCACTGGTTTTGCTAACTGGATGATACCTATGATGATAGGTGCGCCAGATATGGCACTGCCGCGCATGAACAACTGGAGCTTTTGGATACTGCCCTTTGCCTTTGCGATTTTGCTTAGCTCATTCTTTATGGAAAGTGGTGCGCCTAACTTCGGCTGGACTTTCTACGCGCCATTATCCACCACCTATTCTAACGGCAGTACTGCATTCTTTGTTTTTGCTGTGCATATCATGGGTATCTCTTCCATTATGGGGGCAATTAATATTGTCGTTACCATAATGAACTTGCGTGCTCCTGGCATGACTTACATGAAAATGCCGCTATTTGTTTGGACCTTTTTCATCACTGCTTACCTGCTTATTGCGGTAATGCCCGTGCTCGCTGGTGTAGTGACCATGTTACTGACCGATACGTATTTTGGCACTAGCTTCTTTGATGCCGCCGGTGGTGGCGACCCGGTTATGTTCCAACATATTTTTTGGTTCTTTGGTCACCCTGAAGTGTATATTATGATTTTGCCGGCTTTTGGTATTGTCTCAACCACTATCCCGGCCTTTTCTCGTAAAAGATTATTTGGCTATAGCTCAATGGTCTACGCCACCTCATCTATTGCCTTATTGTCCTTTATCGTTTGGGCGCACCATATGTTTACTACAGGCATGCCATTATTTGGTGAACTGTTCTTTATGTATTGCACCATGCTCATTGCCGTACCAACTGGGGTGAAAGTCTTTAACTGGGTAGCGACCATGTGGCGCGGTTCATTAAGTTTTGAAACACCGATGCTTTTTTCAATTGCCTTTGTTATTTTATTCACCATTGGCGGTTTCTCTGGGCTTATGCTGGCAATGACGCCCGTTGATTTTCAATACCACGATACCTACTTTGTTGTAGCTCACTTTCATTATGTACTGGTTACCGGTTCACTGTTCTCAATTTATGCCGGCGCCTATTATTGGTTACCAAAATGGACTGGCCATATGTACAACGACACTTTGAGTAAGTGGCACTTCTGGTGTTCATTAATTTCAGTGAATTTACTGTTCTTCCCAATGCACTTCTTAGGTTTAGCGGGTATGCCACGCAGGATCCCAGATTATGCGCTGCAATTCGCCGACTTTAATAAGTGGGTCAGCATTGGCGGTTTTGCTTTTGGTTTATCGCAATTGATTTTCTTAGTGGTAGTGATCAAATGTATTCGCGGCGGTGAAAAAGCGCCAGCGAAACCTTGGGATGGCGCCATAGGTTTAGAATGGACAGTAGCAAGTCCAGCACCCTACCACACATTTAGCACACCGCCGCCGCAAAAAGACATTGATAACGCCGATCAACATGAGCATTAAGCGATATGAGTACCAATGACGAGCAAGACAACCTAACACCTGACGAGAATACTAACCTTAGTACTGAAGCTAAGACTGCAGTTAGTATTCAAGTCAGTAACAACAGAAAAACGGTAAAGAAATTACTGCTGGTTGTTGTTGCTATGTTTGGCTTTGGCTTTGCGCTGGTACCTTTATATGATGTTTTTTGTGATATTACCGGTTTAAATGGCAAGACTAACGGTACTGCGGTGGCTTATACCGCCACAGGTATTGATAAGTCTCGATTGATAAAAGTGCAGTTTATTACCCGCAATGCCCAAGGCATTCCGTGGAAGTTTGAGCCTGTTATTAATGAGATTACTGTTCACCCAGGTGAAATGAAGTTGGTTTCATTTTATGCAAAAAACAATGCAGCGCATGACATTATTGGTCAAGCCGTACCGTCTGTTTCACCCGGCTTAGCGGCAAATTATTTTCATAAAATTGAATGTTTTTGTTTTACCCAACAGCCGCTTAAAGCTGCAGAAGAAGTTGAAATGACCCTGCAGTTTTATATCGACTTAGAATTACCCGAAGACATCAACACCTTAACTTTATCTTATACCTTGTATGACATAACAGAGAAGTCGTCATAGGGTTCACTGAAAAGGGATAGAAAATGACTAACAAAGAATACGAAAGTTATTACGTACCCAGCCAAAGTCACTGGCCAATTATCGGCGCGGTGGCACTATTTATGATCGCCTTTGGTGCCGGTAACTATGTCACTGATTTAGCAAATGAAGAAAGTGGTTACGGTGGCTATCTACTACTCGCAGGCATAGCCCTGATTATTTATATGTTAGTGGGATGGTTTAGTGATGTTATTAATGAGTCGTTAACTGGTAAGTACTCTCATCAGATGGATAATTCATTCCGCCAAGGTATGAGTTGGTTTATCTTCTCTGAAGTAATGTTTTTTGTTGCTTTTTTTGGCGCCTTACTCTATTTACGAGTATTTTCAGTGCCTTGGCTTGGCGGCGCCGGCAATAATGTCGAAACTGGTGCGGTACTCTGGCCTGATTTCACCGCAATCTGGCCGTTAATAAAAACCCCTGATGGCACTACTACCACAGCTATGGGTTGGTTTGGCTTACCGTTAATTAACACGGTTTTACTGATGACGTCTTCCGTTACTGCCCACTTTGCCCACAGTGCCTTACTTAAAAATAACCGCAAGGGTTTAAAAGCCTGGCTTGGTCTAACCATAATTCTGGGTGTGGCTTTTATCTGTTTTCAAGTTCTAGAATACGCACACGGCTACTCTGAAGAAATGCGTCTATTTCTCGATAGCGGTGTCTATGGCAACACTTTTTACTTATTGACTGGCTTTCACGGCATGCATGTCACCTTAGGTTGTATCATGTTGATAATCATGTGGTTAAGAGTATTAAAAGGTCACTTTACCCCAGATAACCATTTTGCTTTTCAAGCAGCAAGTTGGTATTGGCATTTTGTCGATGTGGTTTGGGTCATGCTATTTGTTTTTGTCTATATCTTATAAGGTCTAACTTTTTGCAGTATGTTGATAAACAAAAAAAAGTATTAACTAACTCATTAGTAAGCAATGCCCTTTGGACTTTCCTCTGGTTAGCGCTAACGCTTATTGTTTTTGTTTGTTTGGTTAAATTATCTATTTGGCAGTATAACCGCGGTTTTGAAAAAGAGCTGCGTACTGCCCGTATTAGCCAACTTAATCAACAATCACCGCTAACGCTTAATGAAATAGTTAAACTTTCAAAGGAAGAGCAGTTTATCGGTAAAGAAAGTATTAACGATTTTCCCGTCACAATTACCGGCCAGTTTAATGAAAAATATATCTTTTTACTCGACAATCAAGTGGAAAAGTATTCTTTAGGCTACCGGGTATTACAAGTTGTAGAAACGCCAACTCATGCTGTACTAGTCAATTTAGGCTGGGTACAAGGTTCAATAGATCGCAGCATACTGCCTGAGGTAAGCCCTTTGCATGGACAATATAAATTTCAAGGACATGTACGCATTGTCGAGCAAGGCATAATGCTTACTGAGCAAGACTTCACTAAAGCCAGTTGGCCATTGCGAGTACAACAAATAGAGTTAGATAAATTTGCTACCCTTATTAACAAGCCACTTTTACCCTTTGTTATCTATGTAGATCCAGCAGAAACCCTTGGTCATAAAAAGAACTGGCACCCTATAGTGATGCCCGCAGAAAAACATTTCGGTTACGCTTTTCAATGGGCTACGTTAGCGATCGCTTGGCTAATATTGATGATTAGCTTACGCATCAAAACACAAAAATCTACCCGTAGTCAGCAGTCAAAATCAGCTGCGTCATTACCCGACAGCCAAGCGACTAACATTGACACTCATGCGGATACTGACAATAAGACTCTCACTACTTCTCTCAATAATATGAACAAGAATAAGGCGATAAAACATGGCTAAATCCATTTCTCCCAGCGATGCAAACAATAGTTCAAATAAGAGCAATCGCCGCAGCTTACTCTTGCTAATAACGGTTTTTATATTGCCGATATTATTAGCAAAATTGGCCTTAGAAAACCAATGGCTAGACTTAGGGGTAACTAACCAAGGTGAGTTATTAACTCAGCCGTTAACACTGACTGATCTAGGAATGAATGAACAAGAGTTTGCCCAACAGTGGCTTATTATTTATCGGCTGCCGAGCCAGTGTCCCGATATGTGTTTGCACAGTATTGAAACCGTGCACAACAGTTATGTCGCCTTAGGAAAAGATATGCCTAGGGTCACACCCGTATTACTGAAAGAAAATATTTTTTCGGCCCAACAAAATAAACAGCTGGCCAAGAGCCAATGGCAAATACTTGCCTTAACCCCGCAAATGAGAAACTTACTGCAAGGAGCACAAGTACTCATTGCCGATCCTTTAGGCAACATTATTTTAAGTCATCAGTTGCCAGAGCAAGAGCAGCAACAAACGTCATTGGGTAAGGCCATTATTGCCGATATGAAAAAACTTTTGAAATATTCTAAGGTGGGCTAGCTAAATGACAGAGCACAGTAGCAATACCCAAACACTACGTCGTTTAGTGCTAACAAGTTTACTATTAGCCATTGTTGTTATTGGCCTAGGGGCTTATACCCGTTTAACCCATGCCGGCTTAGGCTGCCCAGACTGGCCAACCTGTTATGGCTTGCTTGATGTGCCAGAAACGAGTCAACAAATTGCTGCAGCGGAACAAGCTTATCCCCAAAGACCTGTTGAACCCGCTAAAGCCTGGAATGAAATGATCCACCGCTATTTCGCTGGCAGTCTGGGCCTACTTATTGCCGCTATTGCTTTCTTTTCAATTAAATTACGCTTTTCAAAACAATCCAGCGTTAGGTATCCGGTAATTCTGCCACTGTTTATTTTATGTATTGTTATCTTTCAAGCCGCGCTAGGTATGTGGACTGTAACGTTGAAATTAATGCCTGTGGTGGTGATGGCGCACTTACTCGGCGGTTTCACTACGCTATGTTTGCTATTTTTATTATATTTGCGCATTAAAGCCAAAGGAATCAATGCTCAAGGAGCAAACTTAGTTGATTGGCAGCTTAAAAAGTACAGTAGCTATGCACTACTGGGCATTACTATTTTAACGGCGCAGATTGCCCTCGGCGGTTGGACCTCTTCCAACTATGCAGCAATGAGCTGTGTTGAATTACCTATATGTCAGGGGAACTGGCTCGGGAATTTAACTTTTGAGCAGTCCTTTGACTTAATTCCTCCCAAACAAGAAAGCTATGAGTTTGGTCACCTAGCCCATAATGAACGCGTAACTATTCATGTTAGTCATAGATTAGGCGCTATGGTTACCGGAATTTTTCTCGCTTGGTTAGCCATTATGGTTTTTCTCAAGGCGAGGAATCATGCAATAAAAAGTGCTGCAGTTGTGCTGATGAGTTTATTAATTGTGCAGATCAGCTTAGGCATTAGTAATATTTGGTTTTCCCTGCCACTTAAAGTTGCGGTAGCGCACAACTTAGTAGCCGCCTGTTTAATGCTGAGCTTGATCGCCTTAGCGTATAAGTTAAGACAAAATTCCAAGGAGTCGTTTTATGAGTAAAGCCATCAATAAATCAATGAGTAGTGCTATGCCAGAGTTAATTGCTGACAACAATAATCATTTTTCCATCAGTCATATTTTTACCAATTGGCGTGCTTATTACGATATAACCAAACCTAAGGTCGTCGCCTTGCTGGTACTGACAGCACTCGTTGGTATGAGTTTATCGGTTCCTGGCGGTTTACCTTGGCAACTATTATTCCCAGCAATGTTAGGTATTGCTTTGCTCTCTTCTGCGGCGGCAGCTATCAATCATATTGTTGATGAGAAAATTGATACCATTATGGGGCGAACGCATAACAGGCCTTTACCTGAAGGTAGAATTACTGTCACCAATGCCATTGTTTTTGCCATTAGCATAGCCGTACTTGGTTTTATTATTCTTTATGCCTTGGTCAATCCTCTAACTGCATTTTTGACCTTAGCAGGTTTAGTGGGCTACAGCTTTATCTATACCATGTATTTAAAGCGGGCTACGCCGCAAAACATTACTATCGGCGGTTTAGCCGGTGCAATCCCGCCCTTACTAGGTTGGACAGCAATGACCAATGAAGTTGCCCCTAACGCCTTATTATTAGTATTAATTATTTTCACTTGGACACCGCCACACTTTTGGGCATTAGCTATCCATCGTAAAAATGACTATGCCAAAGTGAATATTCCCATGTTGCCGGTAACCCATGGTGTCAGCTTCACTAAAACACAAATATTGCTCTATACCGTATTACTCTTTGTGGTTTGTTTATTACCTTACTTAGTGGGTATGAGTAATTGGCTGTACTTAATAGGGGCTTGTAGCTTAAATTTGATCTTTTTTGGCTATGCTTGGCAGCTTAAGTTTCATGCTAAAGAGGGCACAGCTATGGCAACATTTAAATTCTCCATAGTGCATTTAATGCTGCTGTTTATTATTTTGCTGGTCGATCATTATTGGCTGCCAATGAGTTAGCTGCATCCCTTTAACAGTAAATCTTAGCCGCGATAACTTATAGCGACAGCTTGGTACCAGTACCCTAGTCAAAATGATAAAAAATACAGGATTTCAATGAAGAAAATTATCTATGGCATTATTGCCTTACTCTCCATCAGTGCCGGTGCGGTTGGTTTTCATCTCATTAAGCAAACAAAGCAACTGCCACCAGCCGAATATGCTTTGCATTATCAGCAAGCACGGCCAATAGCTGCGTTTACCTTAACCGATGAATTAGGACAGTCTTTTAATAACAGCCAGTTACTCGATAAATGGTCACTGGTTTTCTTCGGTTATACTTCTTGCCCAGATGTTTGCCCAATCACCTTGCAAAACCTCAATTTCATTTATGACGAGCTAACCACTATTGCCAGCAATAGCCAAGTGCTATTAGTATCCGTTGACCCTAAAAGAGATACCACTGAAAAGCTCGCGCAATACATTGGCTATTTTAATAAAGACTTTAAAGCGCTGCGCGCAGAGCACGATGTGCTTTTTCCATTTGCTCGTAATTTAGGCATGATGTATGCGATTACTAGTAAAGAAGTTAGTAAAGAGAATGCTGAGGAAGAAGATGAAAGCTACTGGGTTGATCACAGTTCATCACTGGTACTAATCAACCCTGCAGGAAAAGTCGCCGCAATATTTAAGCCTGAACAAGAAGTTGGTGCAGTGCCAATTATTGATAATGAAAAGTTATTAAGCGACTACCAAAAGATAGTCGCTTTATATAAATAGATTAGTACGGCGCGCTATTATAAATGATACCAACTGCCGTCAGCCTTTAAGATAAACCATGGCTTAGAATACCAGTAGTAACGCCCTGGCTTACTAATACTTGCTGCCGTGCAGTTGGCTCTAACTCTGCCTACGGGTAGGTCTTTGCTAAAATTAATACTAAAACTACTGTCATCATGCCAAGTGATTTTTTGTTTGCCTAAACCAGAAATATAGCAATTGAGCGCTGATTTATAAAAATCTCCAGTCTCGATATTAAAGGTTATACTTTTCGCTTCTTGGTATTTAAAAATTATTTCGGCTTGCTCACCTTCTAAACGAATATTAAACGCCAATGAGTTTAACTTATCCCGTAAACCAGAAATTTTATCGTAAGGTTTTGATGCAGGAAAACGTGGCACACTGGTTAAGTCTGTTGATAAATCGATAGCCCCTGATTGTTGAGAAAAAGCGACAAAATCATTGGCTTTAGCCCAGGCTTGCACTGCCTTATCATATTCACCGTAAGGGTAAGCATAATATCGCCAGCTTTGGCCAGTATGATCTTTGATAATAGTTTCGGCTTTTAATAATAATTCGGTTTGTTTAGTCAACCATTGTGCTTGCGTTAAACCGTCGGTAATACGCGCCATTGAATCATGTTCATAACCATGATTGGCAATAATCACACCTTCATCGGAAAGTGATTTTAGTTGAATCCATGATAAATAAGGTGAAGCATTATTGCTTTCATGGCGATTGATAATGCCTGGATTGACATAAATGGTATACGGAAAGCCAAACTTATTTAAGATGGGTTTTGCCTGTGTCATGACATCAATATAAGCATCGTCAAAGGTAATGGCAACGCTTTTATCCGGTAAAGGCTGCTGCTTTTTGATAGCTTCAATTAACTCTGATAAAGGCACTACCTTAAAATTATTATCTTTAAGATACTGTAAATGTACTTCAAATTGCTTCGGAGAAATACTAGTGCTTGCCGGTGTGTTTTCACTAACATGATGATATTGTAAAATAACCGCGGCATGACTGTTGAGCACAACGCCCAATAATAATGAAACTGAAAATAGTGTCCGCAATATATATTTCATGGTATATACCCTTAAAAATCAGAAGAGATAAAGTCTTTATCTGTAAACCACTAGCACTTTAGGGTATTTCTTTGTTTAACACTAGCCATTTAGATCAACACAAACGCTTATTTTACTTGGCGTTACCGATGATTTTATCAAATATAACAGTACCTTTGCTCGGTTTAGTCGACACCGCGGTAATTGGCCATCTTGAGCATGCTTATTTTTTGGGCGGTAGCACCATAGGCGCCATGCTCATTACATCCGTGGTTTGGCTGTGTGGTTTCTTGCGTATGTCGACGACCGGCTTAAGTGCGCAAACATTAGGCCTAGGCGATCTATCACAAAATTTACTGATCCTACTGCGCGGAGTTTGCCTGGCTTTTTTTATTGGCCTAGTAATGATCTTACTGCAAAGCCCCTTTCTTAATATCGCCTTAACCATTGCTGGCGGCTCAAAGCAAGTACAGTTTTATGCTAATCAGTATGCGCAGATTCGTATTTGGGGCGTACCCGCAGCACTGGCAAATTTAGTGATTCTAGGTTGGCTTATAGGTAACCAACAAGGAAAAACTGTTCTGTGGTTACTTATTGCCACCAATTTAATTAATATTTGCTTAGATCTATTATTTGTATATGTTTTTAATTGGCAAGTGCAAGGGGTGGCTTTCGCTAGTTTACTGGCAGAGTACTCCGGCATGATAATAGGCATCACTTTAATCTTTCGCTGTTATAAAAGTGCGCTGGTTAAGCTAGTCAGTGACTTTCGACAATTTAGCCGAGAGTTATTGGATAAACAGGTACTACGCAACTACTTTCAGCTCAATCGTGATATTTTGATTCGAACCTTATGCCTGCAAATTTGCTTTTTATTTATTACTTTTCAAGGCGCAAGGTTAGGTGATACGGTTGTTGCCGCTAACGCCATTTTGATGAATTTCTTATTACTGATTTCTTTTGGTTTAGACGGTATCGCTAACGCCGCTGAAGCTCTAGTGGGTAAAGCACATGGAGAAAAAAATACTAAACAGTTAAAGCTAACGGTGCAAATTGCACTATTTTGGAGTTTTATCTTTGCCTGTTTATATACATTATTATTTGCCACATTTGGCCATTTTTTCTTAAGCCTAATTACCGACATTAGTAGTGTTATCGACTTTGCCCAACAGTACCTAGTCTGGATAGTATTACTACCCTTAGTGAGTTGTTGGTGCTTTTTATACGATGGCGTTTATATCAGTTTAATGCAGGCTAAAGTCATGCGCAATAGTATGATAATTGCCACTTTCGGTTGTTTCTTTCCAGTATGGTATTTATTACAAGGGTTTGACAATCATGGCTTATGGGCTGCTTTTTCAATTTTTATGCTGGTCAGAGGCGCCACCTTAGCTTGGCACTTTCATTGTTATCGACGAGAAAGTGCTTAAGCGCATTTTTTTAATTGAGTTTGTCCGGTGCCGGTTTTAAATTGGGGATGCTAGTGCCGCCCATAGCTTGGCAGACAACAGCAAAACAAAAAAAGGTAGTGGCACCCAGAGCGGCTTTAATATCTGCGGCAACGTCACTGCCATAAACTAGAATTACCACTACTCCAATAGCAGCTATACCAAAACTAGTCTTGGCAATAATTGCAGAGATTTTTTGCCATAACCGCTTGGGTGGGTGTACAACAGGAAGATGGTGAGCTGGAGTTTCTTTTGACATAAGGTAACTAACTTGATTGGCTTAAAGTGGCATGATTTTAACATGGCACTATCTGTCAAACTTGATGCCGGTCAACGATTAATCAATCACTTACCAGCCTGGTGAAATTATATATTACTCGGCGTATTCTGAAAAAAGTATTCAAGAATTTTTGCCAGAATAATGCCGCAAGCTAAACCTGCAACATTGGCGGCCATATCAAGCCATTCGCCATAACGATTAACATACGGCTGAATCAATTCAATGGCACCACTAAAAGCAGCAAACCCTAGCGCAATCCAGAGCCAGTGTTTAGGCTTTCGAAGCGCAACCGGCAACATTAATGCCCCATAAGAAATAAAGTGATGAGTTTTGTCACTTCCTGGAACTTTCGGTAAATATTCTGCTGGCCATAAAGACAACGTGGCAATCGCAGTTAGTAAAAAAACCGTAATGAACAGCCAGTAGTGTTTAATTAAATTGAGTATAAATGTCATTGAATTACTGCATTCACCCTAGCGGGTATTGTTAAGAGGTGAGTTATACCAATTCCAAGTGGGAACTAACTAAATGGATTTAGTATTAGTTATGGGTTGGTATTAGTGCTTCTTTTTTGGTTAGGTCTAGTACGGTAAATGATATTTAACCAGCGATTAGCAAATATACCGAGGTAACCCCAAGCGGCAATTAAACAAGCAATAGCTAAAATGACCACACCCATGATTTGCCATAGGTGATGATGGAAATAACCTAAGGCAACGAACAACAAGCCGATAACAAAAAGGCCAAGTCCATATAAGAACAGTTTTAAACTGCGCTGTGGATCTTGGCCTAGTTTTTCTAATAGCTTAATCATATCTACTTAGTCATATTATCTGAGTAATATAATCTAGGTTTAGTAATATGAATGATCGCCGCGTTCATGCTCAGTTGCATCTTTAACGCCTTTAATTTCATCACCCATTAAATCAACTAATTGCTTTTCAATACCATCTTTTACTGTCACGTCAATTTGTGCACAACCATTACAGCCACCGCCAAATTGTAATACCGCATAACCGTCGTCAGTAATTTCAACTAAGGTACATTCGCCGCCATGACCCGCTAATTGAGGGTTAACTTCCGCTTGTAGAAAGTAATGCACACGTTCAAATAGTGACGCATCATCAGCAACTTTACGTAGCTTAGCGTTAGGCGCTTTCAAAGTAAGCTGTGAGCCCATTTGATCAGTAGTAAAATCAATTTCAGCGTCTTCTAAAAAGCCTTTACTGTCGGCATCAACCATAGCTGAAAAGCCGTCAAAAGGAATTTCAATATCGTCAGACTCTATCGCGTCAGGTGGGCAGTATGAAACGCCACACTCAGCTTTCGCTGTACCTGGATTGACGACAAAAACACGAATACGGGTACCTTCAGCTTGTTGCGAAAGTAAATTAATAAAATGCTTTTGAGCATTTTCTGAAATACTGATCATTATTTTAACTCTCTTTGCTCTCTGATACTTATTCAGTTTTATCCATTAAAAGTGAAAAGTACCTGACTGTTTTACTCAAGTATGTCCATTTTACTCTGCAATTTAGTTATGTGCTAATGATTTTTACGCTTTTGTTTGCTACTTTAGACGAGTCTAATAAAGGGGCCTCCTAGATGTTACTTATACGAATTCTAATTATCTCATTCACCTTACTCTGCTCTATTTGGCTTGATGCCAAGCCAATACAAGACTACTTGCCCGCAGGCAGCCAATTTAATAATGAAATCCCCTTACCCAGCAGCACTTTAGGCTTTGAAATTGGTCAGCGCCATATCAGACATGACCAACTGAGCAGCTACTTCTATACACTAGCCAATAACTCAGCACGGGTGAATATTACCTCTATGGGTAAAACTGCTCAGCAAAGAGAGCAATTACTGGTGACTATTTCTAGTCCTGAAAATCTCGCTAACTTAGCCAATATACTAAGTGAACGCGATTTATTTTCACCGAATAAGCAGCAACTTACTAAGCAAAAATCCGATGAGGCGCCCTTAGTCATTTGGCTAGGTTATAGTGTACATGGTGATGAAATAAGTGGTGCGAATGCTGCCATGATAGTTGCTTATTATTTAGCGGCTAATGACGATGAAAGAATGGCGGAGTTACTTGCCAATACCGTCATCGTATTAGAGCCAAGTATCAACCCCGATGGCATGGACAGATTTGTTAATTGGGTTAGCACTTACCGCAACTCAACTGACAATAGTGACGCTAATCATATGGAGCATCACCAAGGCTGGATTACCGGCCGAACTAATCACTTTTGGTTTGATTTAAATCGCGATTGGTTATTACTTTCTCAACAAGAGAGTCAACACAGGTTAAAGTATTTTCACCAGTATCAACCGCATGTTGTTGGTGATTTTCACGAAATGGGCCACAACAGCAGTTACTTTTTTCAACCGGGAATTCAAAGCCGTACTCATCCACTAACGCCAAAAAGAAATGTCGAATTAACCACTACCTTGGCCACCTTTCATGCGGCAGCGTTAGATAAGCAACAGCGCCTTTATTACAGTGAAGAAAATTTTGATGATTTCTACTATGGTAAAGGCTCAACCTACCCAGATATTAATGGCAGTATCGGCGTTTTATTCGAACAAGCCAGTGCTAGGGGGATGCAGCAAGAAAGCATCAATGGTTTACTAACCTTAGAGTTTAGTATTGAAAACCACGTGACCACATCGCTTTCAACCATTAGTGGTGCTTGGGAAAATCGTCAGCAATTAAAACAATACCGCAGTGATTTTTATCAACAAAGTATCAAGTTGGCCAAAAAAGAAGACTTTTCCGGTTACTTATTACATGAAAGTAAAGATAACTATCGCCTTAATGCTTTGTTATCAAATCTTACTCAGCATAAAATTAAGGTTTACCCGCTTACTGCTGATTTTGAATTTGAAGATAAAGAATATCAAAAAAGTAACAGCTATTATTTACCCCTTGCTCAACCACAATTCCGCCTGATTCAAGCTTTGTTTAATCGACAAACCAATTTCAATGATAATACCTTTTACGATGTTTCTGGCTGGACTATGCCTTTGGCAATGAACATTGAAGCGGTTCAAGTAAACCGCACACGAGGACTAAAACTGGCCAAACAAGCTTGGTCAATACCCGCTACATTTACACAGAATAGCAAAAACCAATCGGCTTATGGCTATATCTTCGAGTGGCACCACTTTTTGGCGCCAAAATTACTTAATAACCTACTCGCCAATAATATCAAAGCAAGAGTAGCCACTAAGTCTTT
>JALJPA010000120.1 GCA_022969215.1 Colwellia sp.
TCATCACCAGAGGCGCCTCGTGTTGTAGTAACCAATGGCATGATGATCCCTAATTACTCAAAACCAGATGATTGGGAAAAATTTAATGCCTTAGGTGTAACACAATATGGCCAAATGCCGCCAGGTTCTTTCATGTATATTGGCCCTCAAGGCATTGTACACGGCACCACTATTACCGTAATGAATGCCTTCCGTAAAGTGCTTAATAAGGGCGAAACGACTAAGGGTAAAATATTCTTAACAGCAGGTTTAGGTGGCATGAGTGGTGCGCAACCTAAAGCGGGTAATATTGCTAATTGTATTACTGTTTGTGCAGAAGTGAATGCAAATGCCGCAACTAAACGTCATCAGCAAGGTTGGGTTGACGAGTTAATTGATAACATGGATGAATTGGTCACACGTGTGAAAGCAGCACAAGCTGCCGAGGAAGTCGTATCAATTGCCTACATAGGTAATATCGTTGATGTATGGGAAGGTTTTTTCGAAAACGAAGTTTTCATTCACCTAGGCTCAGACCAAACGTCATTACATAACCCTTGGTCAGGCGGTTATTACCCGGTAGATATTAGCTATGAAGAATCGAATCGATTAATTCGAGAAGAGCCTGAAACGTTCAAAGTTAAAGTACAGGAAACACTTAGACGCCATGCCGATGCAGTAAATAAACATACCACTAAAGGCACTTACTTCTTCGATTACGGCAACGCTTTCTTATTAGAAGCTTCTCGTGCCGGTGGTGATGTAATGGCTGAAAATGGCATCGACTTTAAATATCCTTCATATGTTCAGGATATTCTTGGGCCTATGTGTTTTGACTATGGTTTTGGACCATTCCGTTGGGTATGTGCTTCAGGTAAACCTGAAGATCTAGATAAAACTGATGCGATTGCAGCAAGCGTTCTTGAAAAATTAATGCAAGAATCACCTGAAGAAATTCAGCAACAAATGCAAGACAACATTACCTGGATTAAAGACGCCAAACAAAACAACTTAGTTGTTGGCTCACAAGCCCGTATTCTTTATGCCGACGCACAAGGCAGAATGGAAATTGCTAAAGCCTTTAATGATGCCATTAATCGCGGTGAAATTGGTCCTATAGTATTAGGTCGCGATCACCATGATGTCAGTGGTACCGATTCACCATACCGCGAAACGTCTAATATTTATGATGGTAGTCGTTTTACTGCTGATATGGCAATTCACAATGTAATTGGCGACAGTTTCCGTGGTGCCACTTGGGTTTCTATCCATAATGGCGGTGGTGTTGGTTGGGGTGAAGTAACTAACGGTGGTTTTGGTATGTTACTTGATGGTACTGATGATGCTGAACGTAAACTTAAATCTATGCTGTTATTTGATGTTAACAATGGTATTGCACGCCGCAGTTGGGCGCGAAATGAAGAAGCTAATTTTGCTATTAAACGTGAAATGGCAAGGACACCTAAACTTAAAGTTACTTTAGCTAACCTAGTTGATGACGATATTTTAAATAACTTATCACTGTAAAACGCTAAATCTCAGAGCTATTCCATATAGATTGGAGTAGCTCTGCATTCATTTCTGAGAGAATAGCGTATTCTTATATCCTTGCTTATGCTGAGTAATTTTAACTACTCACGTACTTCAACACTCATCGTCATTACTAAAACTTCTTGTGAACTAAGCTGAATTCGGCTTAACAAATGTTTCTCTAACCGCTATTTGGGGCAAAGCTAAACAACTAAGTGGCTGCCTAAACGGTACTTATCACCGGGTGATGTTAAAATGGCGAAACTGACCACACCTTGTTTAGACCAAGTACGACGTTTAACTTGTAAACAAGGGGTAGTCGTTGAAATGTCTAATTGTCGACAAATTTCTGAACTCGCCAGTATTGCTTCTATTTCGTGTGTTGCTTCTGTTAGTGGTGCTACGGATGATAGGTATTCATGTGGGGTTATCAAAGTGAAGTCTTGTAATAAATATTCAGGCACTAAACTAGCGTTAACATAACGTTGCTCTAATTGAATAGACTCATCATTTTCCAGATGTAAAATCTCTGAATAAAAAACATGTTCGTTATTTTTTAAGTTGAGTAAAATGGCTAACTCTTCAGTGACAGCTATAGATCTTAGTAATAATTGCTTAGCTTTATGTTGATGACCACGTTCACTAATTTCATCACTAATATTGCGAATCTCAAGTAGTGATGATTGTGATTTAAAGGTAGCGACAAATGTCCCCGCGCCCTGTGAACGTACTAAAATTCCTTGCTCAGTTAAATCTTGTAAAGCACGTCTTGCGGTCATACGACTAACGTCGAATTTTTGAGTTAATTCATTTTCAGAAGGCACCTTGGCATTCTGTGGCCATTCACCTGACTCAATATTTTCACGGATATATTGTTTAATAATAGTATACTTAGCAGGCTTATCTTTTTTGCTTGAGCTATTGTTAGTGTTATTACTAGTATGGACAGTAGAATTGGCAGTCATGATTATGTTTGAGTTAGCTGAACTTATTTATACAGTCTCATATCTTTAATGAAAAGGCAATACTTGTATATACAAGTTGCACCGTGGATCTTTTCAAGGTAAAATTTTCACTATTTTAGTGAGTTTATTCACTTTAACTTCTTCTTTATTAGGTAGCTCCATGACAAATTCTAAAGACTGGCAAACCCTTTATATCAATGTAAACCTAGCAACCATGACTGATGGCAGTAATAGCTACGGTGAAATAACTCAAGCAGCATTAGCTATCAGCAACGGTAAAATTGCTTGGTTAGGCAAAGAGAGTGATTTACCCGCTGACTTCTCAGAAAAAGATAATGATGTTGAAGTGATTGATGGTAAAGGACAATGGTTAACTCCAGGTCTAATCGATTGTCATACTCACCTTGTTTATGGCGGTAATCGTGCCAATGAATTTGAAATGCGCTTACAAGGTAAAAGCTATCAAGAAATAGCTAATGCTGGCGGCGGTATTGTTTCAACCGTTACCGCGACAAGAAAAGCCAGTGAAGAAGAGTTACTGGCCAGCGCTTTACCTCGATTAACCGCTTTGCATCAACAGGGTGTCACTACTGTAGAGATTAAATCAGGTTATGGTTTAGATACGGTTAATGAAATTAAAATGCTTAAGGTCGCTGGTCTTTTAGCTGATGAACTGCCAGTGACAATCAAACGTACTTTTCTCGGTGCCCATGCCTTACCGACAGAATATAAAGATGATGCCGATGGCTATCTTGATGTTGTTTGCAATGAAATGCTGCCACAAGTGGTTAATGAAAACTTAGCCGACGCCGTTGATGTTTTTTGTGAAGGTATCGGTTTTAGCCTTGAGCAAACCAAACGTGTTTTTGATGCCGCTCAATTGCATAACTTGCCGATAAAAGTTCATGCCGAACAATTATCTAATCTTGGCGCTTCTGAGCTTGCGGCAAACTATGATGCTTTGTCTTCTGATCATATTGAGTTCTTGGATGAAGCCGGTATTAAAGCGATGAAAAAATCAGGCATGACCGCAGTATTATTACCCGGTGCTTTTTACTTCCTGCGTGAAACGCAATTACCGCCAATCGACTTGCTGCGTAAACATCAAGTACCTATGGCCGTTGCCACCGATGCCAACCCAGGCACCTCACCTATTCATAATATTCACCTGATGCTAAATATGGCCTGTACTTTGTTTAAGTTAACGCCAAGCGAAGCATTGGCAGGTATTACTTGTTACGGTGCTAAAGCTTTAGGTTTAACCGAATCTAAAGGGCAGTTGGCCGTTGGTTATGATGCGGATATTGCACTATGGAATATCGAGCAACCAGCTGAACTTTGTTATCAGTTTGGCGTAAACCCTTTAGCTGCGCTATACCAAGCAGGAAAGCGAGTTATCTAGCTTTGATTTGCAGCAAGTACTCCTTTGCTTGTTTGGGGTTGTTGGCAAAAATTCCGTCGACGCCAAGTTTATCTAACATGATAATGTCTTCTCGCTCATCAACAGTATAAACAAAAGCTTTTAATCCCCGTTGATGGGCATCGGCTACAAAATTTTTACTAACTGAATTAATGTTTATATGAACTGAGTAGGCGTTAAACGGCTTGGTAAACTTGGCATAGCCTAATGGCAAACTAGCGGTAAGCACACCAATAGGCAGCTCAGGATGTTGTTGTGCTATTGCTAGTAGCTGATGATGATTAAATGACGACAGTAATATCTGTGAGTCATCCAAGTGATAGCTAGCTTTTGCTTGTTCAATGGTTTGGAATAATAACGCTATGTCGTTAATACCTTTCAGCTCAATATTTAATATGCAGCCTGTTGGTATAATAGCCAAAACTTCATCTAGCGTCGGGACCATTTTACCCTTACCAGCGTCGAGTTGCCGTAACTTCTCAAAGCTATATTGGCAAATTAAGCCAGAGCCTGAGGTGGTACGATCTAACCAACGGTCATGAATAACGACTAATTTATTCTCTAGCTCAAATATATCTATCTCAATACCGTCTGCCTTAATATCAATAGCTGCTTGGATAGCGAGTAAGGTATTTTCTGGTTCAAGGGCACTGGCGCCGCGATGTGCAAAAATTAGCATAGTGTTTTGCAGATGATTAATACATTGGTGATACTTTTGAGTATAATAGTGATAATTAAAAATGCACCAAAACATAAGTAGCGATTACCTTGACCACTTCAATCTTCCCAAAACGTTTAAACAAATACATTAGTGATTCTGGCTTCTGTTCGCGCCGTAGTGCCGATAAAATGATAGAAGATAACCGTGTCACCATTAATGATAAAGTGCCAGAGTTAGGTACCAAAGTGTTAGAGGGGGATGTCGTTAAAGTAGACGGCTATAATATCGAGCCAATTAGTGATGATAAATCGGATCGTATCTATATTGCTTATAACAAGCCTACTGGTATTACCTGTACTACGGAAAAACATGTAAGAGGTAATATTATTGATGCTATTGGCCATAAAAAACGTATATTTCCTATTGGCCGTTTAGATAAGCCTTCTGAAGGTTTGATCTTTCTCACCAGTGATGGCGATATTGTTAATAAAATATTACGCGCTGAAAATGCCCACGATAAAGAATATATAGTGACAGTGGATAAACCTATCAGCGAACGCTTTATTCAGCGCATGTCTCGTGGTGTACCTATTCTAGGGACTATTACTAAACCTTGTATCGTACGGGTGGAAAGTCGGTTTGTGTTCACTATTGTCTTAACTCAGGGGTTAAATCGTCAAATTCGCCGCATGTGTGAATACCTTGATTATGACGTTCTAAAACTTAAACGTTCACGTATTATGAAAGTTGAACTGGGCAACTTAAGTCCAGGGCAGTGGCGAGATTTAACTACGGCGGAAATGGCTGAAATTAATGCTGCGGTACAGCACTCTAGTAAAACAGCAGTTGATACCGCTCAGCCTAAAGCAGCATTGAGCCTGGACGAATTGGCCCAAAAAATAGATGAAGACCTTAATATAACTAAGTCGACTCCGTATGAGTACACACCTAAAAAAGCGGAATCTACTGACCAAGATGCACCAAAAAAATTAAGTGCTAGTGAGATCTGGTCTACTACAAAGAGTAGTAAACCAGCAGGGCGAAATACGCTTAAACTAGACCCTAAGAAGTAGGTTTAACTGGTTTTGTCGGTTTTTTATTAAGTGAGATAACTTGAGTTTTACTGATTCGATGACGGTATATTTCACGTAAATAATGAATCGATTTTTTCACACTATTAATGGTTAAACGTATATCGTTAATAGAAACAAACTTTTTGTTATCACGTACTAATTCACGATATTTCTTTTCATACATGGGTTTGATGGCATACCAGTTAGTGTCGAGTATTTTGGCGGGGTTTTCATGTTCAATTAACATGGCCTCGAGCTTTGACTCATCAAATTCAGGTGCTTTAATAAAATCGATAATGGCAATATCCAACGAGTCGTCAAAACGATATTCCTCTTTAGCAAAGCAGCGTTTAATGTAAGAGACAATCAGCGTTAAAAAGTCATCACTCAAACATGGGCTTTTGGCTATTAAGGTAGTTAACGATAAATTAGCTGAAGCACCAATAACCAAAGCATAACGTTTCAATGTGGTGTTGGGGAACAAGTTGTTTAAATGCATTTTCAGTTTATTTAAGTCCATATAAGACAATTTATAGTCTTTAGGCAGTGAAATAATAGAAACTATTGATGAGCAATTTTTAAAAAAGTGTAAATCGTTTAAATGGGTAGCATCAAAGCCAGAGGTCTTGTATTTCTCTAATGCGGATCGGTATTGTTCTGACTCTATAGGTAATAAACTTACCCCCTCAATAGCTTGCGTTGTATTATTAAAATGCGGTAAATCAATAGATCGGAAAAATAGATCATCTACATCCAATGCCACTTTCTCACCATTAAAGCTGGGTTGTTTTTGCTCATCGGCAACAGACGGCGAGTCAGCAACGACCGATTCGGCATAGGCGATGGCCACTGGGCCGGCTAAACTCATAAATAAGTCATTGGCATCTAAGCGTATAGTCTCACCAATATCAATACCCGCACGACGGAAGTAATTATCATCATAATCCGTGGTCACGGCTTGCGCGGTTAAAATATTAAAAATTTGTTGGCTTATATATTGGTTGGCATGTTTTTCCATGGTATTAACATCAATATATTTAATATCGCCATTGGTATCACTTTCCTCGGCATAGCGCATTATATCGTTCGAGATTAGCATCATGGCATTCCAAGGCCGAATCCTATAAGGAGCTTGGCCATCAACATGCTCTTTTTCATTATCTAGGTTATAAGAGAAGTCCCATTCTTCAGCTAAATACTTACATAATAAACGTCCAGCATTGATATGAAGTGCTTCGGATACTTCAACACTGGGATCGTTAATATTTGGCAAGATACAAATGCCACTGGTGAAAATAGGCTCAAAAACAAAGTTTTGTCCGTGGGTGGCAATTTCTTTTTCGGAGCGAATCTCAAAGGTTTTACTCATGTAAGAATATTGCTGTGCTAAACCAAATTCTGAAGCCATGCCTGAGCCAGTGCCACCGCCGGCACTGAAGATATAAAAATATAAGCGTGATTGATTGGCCTTAATGCCACAAGAATCAATAAGGTAAGAATGTATAAACTGCCAATCAGGGTTGCTGAAATGCTCAGTTTCTTTATTGAGGATCATTTTGGCAAGGTATTGCCCTAATATTGGTGCGTTACCGGCACCACCAGCATGCACCTCGGATAAATCCATTATTTTTAATTTATTGTATTCATCAAGGAAGTTTTTGTCGTAATTTTGTGAAGAATAGCGAATTCTACCTTCAATATCTTTATCTAAATCACCCAGCATAACGAGTGGTTCAATTAAAAATACTGGTTTGTCTGATTTTTTATCTTGTAGCTTTAAGCTGCGCTTTATCCACTTTAACGAACTGCCTTCACGCTCTTTGGTTTTTTTCATCTCGTTATGAAATTCATTAAGATAATAATTGCGGGCGCTGTGAACTAATGAAGCAACATCTAGCGCGATATTTGAACCACACCGTCCTAAGCCGATAAGACACACAGAGGGGAAAGGTTGAGATTTCTTTTGCTGATCTTCTTGGTCAGCGGGGACTGGGTAAACATCACTTCGCAAGGTATCTAAATTGCTTAAAATACGTGATAAGTCTTTTTCAGTAAAATATAAGTGCGTAGGGTCAGCAGATTTACTAACACTTTTAATATTTTTATCTGTTTTGACTATGATATCAAAATCATCGCTGGCCGTAGTCGTAGATGGATTTGCGATAACGGCTTTATTTTTATGGTTAACAGGTGTTTTTTTTGTTGTCGCCTGTGTTGTTTTAGTAGCTTTTTCCGCAGTGTGTTTCGTTTGCATTCCTTGTCTCCGTAATATTTATCTTAATAGCACAGTTAAATATAGGTGATAAATTTGAAAATAGCCTAATAAAAGTCAACTGATTCAAGCTATTAATTTAATTATCACGTTATTATCATGGTTAGCTCGTCTATAGAAACACTTCCTTGTGCTTAATCGTAATCATCTTAGGCATTTCTGCAGTCTTAAAGGCTTACTCTTTGTTAATATTAGCTAAGGTTGCCGATAATTCGGTGATCACTTGGCTATCTTCTATGGTGGATGGAATTTCAATTTTTTGACCCTCAATCATTTGCCTTAGGGTTTTTCGTAAAATTTTTCCTGAGCGTGTTTTTGGCAATCGGTCAATAATAAATAAATTTTTCAATGACGCGATTGCGCCAATGCTAGTGCGAATACTTTGCCTCAACTCGCTCACCAACTGTGTGTCAGAGGTACGGATGCCATTTTTTATTACCACTAAACCCAATGGCATTTGCCCTTTTAACGTATCGTTAATACCAACAACGGCACATTCCGCCACTGCGGGATGTGCCGATAAAACTTCTTCCATTTCACCCGTTGATAATCGGTGGCCGGCAACATTAATAACATCATCAGTGCGGCCCATGATGAAAAGGTAGCCATCTTCATCAATATATCCGCCATCTCCGGTCAGGTAATAACCAGGGTAAGTTGATAAATAGCCTGAAAGCAACCTTTGTGGATCTCGATAAATTGTTGCTAAGCAGCCAGGAGGCAATGGTAGTTTTATTACCACGCTACCTTGTTGTCCCGCAGGAACTTGCTGGCCATGTATATCCAGAATTTGTACGTTATAGCCCGCAACAGCAGGTCCAGAAGAGCCAGCCTTGGTTGTCATCATATTACCAGTGCCATCATCTAAGGGGGTACTGGCAATTGCCCAACCCGTTTCTGTTTGCCACCAATGATCGATTATCGGTAATTGCGTTTTTTCTTTGAGCCAAAGGTAGGTTGTAGGATCTAAGCGTTCGCCAGCAAGGTAAAGGCGTTTTAATGAGGAAAGATCGTAATCTTTAAGGAAGTCACCTTCAGGGTCTTCTTTACCTATGGCTCGAAATGCGGTGGGTGCAGTAAATAAAGCATTGACCTTATACTCAGCGCAGACACGCCAAAAAGCACCGGCATCAGGTGTTTTAATGGGCTTTCCTTCATAAATAATACTGGTACAACCCGCCATTAATGTGCCATAAATAATATAAGAATGGCCGACAACCCAACCAACATCTGAAGCAGCCCAAAAGGTATCGCCTGGCTGCATGCCGTAGATATTTTTCATGCTATAAAGCATAGCGACAGCATGACCGCCGTTATCTCTGACCACACCTTTGGGTTTTCCTGTTGTTCCCGAGGTGTACAGAATATAGAGTGGGTCGGTGCTCTTAACCGCGACGGGGGGGATTTCTACAGCAATATCCATTTGTGTTTGCCAATCAAGATCTCGGTTTTTTATCAGCTGGGCTTGAACTTGTTCTCTTTGATAAATGATGCAGCTTTTAGGTTTATGAATGGCTTTTTCAATGGCTTCATCAATTAAAGGTTTATAGGGAATGACTTTTGCTATTTCAATACCGCAACTGGCACTAACAATGACTTTTGGCTCAGCATCATTGATACGCACGGCAAGCTCATTGGCAGCAAAGCCACCAAAAACTACCGAGTGAATTACGCCAAGCCTAGCACAAGCAAGCATAGCGATAGCCGCTTGCGGGATCATCGGCATATATATCAATACACGATCACCTTTGCTGACTTGCTGTTTCTTTAGTACATCGGCAAACTTTGCTACCAATGTGGTGAGCTCTTGATAGGTGAACTGTTGTTTCTGTCCTGTTACTGGCGAGTCATATATCAGTGCGACTTGTGCGCCACGACCTTGTTCAACATGATAATCTAAAGCGAGGTAACAAGAATTTAATTCGCCATCGACAAACCACTCATGCCAAGAGTCACTGTTTGTCGACAATATTGTCTGTGGTGCTTTATACCAAGCAACAAGCTTTGCTTGCTCATGCCAGTAACTTTCCGGTGAGATTATCGCTAATTCTTGTCGCTCAGAGTTATTCATTATTTTGACCTTACAATCTATATGGGTAGTGATACCTTAAAACTGTCGACAAAATTAACCTATTAGACTTTAGCCTAATAGTTGAGCATTTAATTTGGCAAGTGTACCTAACTAGGTTATTTAGCTATATTATTTCTGCACCGACATTTGATAATGAACCGCATCAAAGTCGCCAATAGGGTCTTTATGTAAATAAGCTCTGACAAAGCTCATACCCATTTTTTTCATCACGCCAACTGAAGCCAAGTTATCGGCAACGGCAAGAGCCGAAACATGAGTAACATCGGCATGAACAGCCACGGCATCTTTAATGGCTATTGCTGCTTCTGTGGCGTAACCTTTGCCCCAAGTGCTTTGGAAAAAACGCCAGCCTAACTCTAAATCTTTAAAATTTGGAGAGTCAGTAAAAAATGCCATCGGGCGGATTAATACCCAACCTAGATACTCATCAGTTACTTTATCGGATACTTGCCAAATTCCCCAGCCTAACTTGTCATCACGGTACTTTTCCATACGAGGAATAAAGACGCTGTTAACTTGCTCCATGCTAGTGGGCTTACCACCATTAAGGTATTTCATTACCTGCGGGTCTTGATCTAATTGCCATAACGCTTGGGCATCTTGAGAATCCATTAACCTAAACTTAAGGCGTTCACTATTATTGATTTGCATAATAAACCTATTAAAAAATGATAAGAAAGCAAACATAACGCAATCTACTTTTCGTTATGTTTGGTTAAATTTTATTACAATGCTAACAAGGGCTTTATGACTGTTGCAGTAAGGGTTTTAAAAATCTCGCTGTATGTGAGGTTTTATGTTTTGCTACTTGCTCAGGTGTGCCTGCAACTAATATTTCACCACCACCCGAACCACCTTCTGGGCCTAAATCGATAATCCAGTCAGCGGTTTTTATCACATCTAAGTTATGCTCAATTACTACTATGGTGTTGCCATGGTCACGTAATCGATGAATAACATGCAGTAATTGTTTAATATCGTGAAAATGTAAACCTGTGGTCGGCTCATCTAAAATATATAAGGTTTTGCCGGTATCACGTTTTGATAATTCTTTTGATAGCTTAACTCGCTGCGCTTCACCACCAGAGAGTGTCACTGCCGATTGGCCTAATTTGATATAACCTAAACCAACATCAAGTAAGGTTTGCAGTTTACGTTTTATTGCTGGAATGGCTTGGTAAAACTCATAAGCATCTTCAATGGTCATATCCAATACTTCATGGATATTTTTACCTTTATATAGAACTTCTAAGGTTTCACGGTTATAGCGCTTAGTTTTACAAACATCACAAGGTACGTAAACATCGGGTAAAAAGTGCATTTCCACTTTGATCATACCATCACCCTGACAGGCTTCACAGCGACCACCTTTAACGTTAAAGCTAAAACGGCCCGACTTATAGCCACGTGAACGCGACTCTTGCGTGGCGGCAAAAATGTCCCGTACCGCAGTAAATATGCCGGTATAAGTGGCCGGATTTGAACGTGGTGTTCTACCAATCGGGCTTTGATCTATTTCGATAACTTTATCTAAATGCTCTAATCCATGAATGCTTTTATAGGGGGCAGGTTCATCAATGGTGGCACCATTTAGCTCAATATGCGCGAGTTTGTATAGGGTGTCGTTAATCAGTGTTGATTTTCCTGAGCCTGAAACACCAGTAATACAGGTCATTAAACCTGTTGGAATAACTAAATTAACATCCTTTAAGTTATTGCCGCTGGCGCCTTTTAGTTTTACCACGGCTTTTTTATCAAAGGCATGACGTTTTTTCGGTATTTCAATGCGCTCGACACCCGAAAGGTACTTACCCGTGAGTGACTCTTTACAGGCTAAAATATCATCCACTGTACCTTGGGCGATAATTTCGCCGCCATGCACGCCCGCTCCCGGGCCAATATCAATAACAAAATCGGCCGCACGAATGGCATCTTCGTCATGTTCAACGACAATAACGGTATTCCCTAAATCACGCAGATGTATCAAGGTGCTAAGTAAGCGTTCATTATCCCGTTGATGCAAACCAATAGAGGGTTCATCTAATACGTACATTACCCCCACTAAACCTGCGCCAATTTGGCTGGCTAAACGTATTCGCTGTGCTTCACCACCAGATAGGGTATTAGCGCCGCGTGATAGGTTGAGATAATTAAGGCCGACGTTGACTAAGAATCCTAAGCGTTCGTTGATCTCTTTTAAGATTTTTTCGGCAACTTGTCCTCTTTGTCCGGTTAACGCTAAACCTTGGAAAAAGGCTAATGCTTCACTAATTGATAGTTCGGCAATTATGTTTAGCGGCGTGTCAGCAATAAAAACATTGCGCGCCTCTAACCGTAAGCGACTGCCATTACAGTCTGGACAATGATGTGAGTTAAGGTATTTGGCTAACTCTTCACGTACCGAGTTTGACTCAGTTTCTTTGTAACGGCGCTGCATATTATTGATGATGCCTTCAAATGCATGTTTACGCATCACCACATCACCACGGTCGTTCATATACTTAAATTCAATTTCTTGTTCGCCACTGCCATAAAGCACAACTTTTTGTGCTTCAGTGGATAATTTTTTAAAAGGCTTATCAACGTTAAAGCCATAATGCTGGGCAAGGGCTTGCAGCATTTGAAAGTAGTAAAAATTACGTTTATCCCAGCCACGTACTGCGCCGCCGGCAAGGCTTAACTCTTCATTGGCAATAACGCGATTACTATCGAAGAATTGTTCAATACCTAAACCATCACAAGTTTGACAGGCGCCGGCTGGATTGTTAAAAGAGAATAAGCGCGGCTCTAATTCTTGCATGCTGTAGCCACAATGTGGGCAGGCAAAATTAGCAGAGAAAAGCAGTTCTTCTCGGTCGGGCTCATCCATGAAAGCGATTTTGGCGGTACCATCGGTTAAGCTTAATGTTGTTTCAAAAGACTCAGAAAGGCGTAACTGAATCTCATCACGCACTTTTAAACGATCAACGACAACTTCTATGGTGTGTTTTTTATGTAACTCTAATGGCGGTGGATCGGATAAGTCACATACTTCACCATCAATGCGGGCGCGAATAAAACCTTGCGCGGCTAAGTTATCAAGCAGTTTTACATGTTCGCCTTTACGCTCTTGGATAATAGGAGCAAGTAGCATCACTTTCGTGCCTTGCTCAAGCTCTAAAACTTTATCAACCATTTGTGAAACAGTTTGAGCTGCCAGTGCTTGACCATGCTCCGGACAACGCGGTTCACCCACTCGGGCATAAAGTAAACGCAAGTAATCGTATATCTCAGTGATGGTACCTACGGTTGAGCGCGGATTATGAGAGGTAGATTTTTGTTCAATGGAAATAGCAGGGGATAAACCCTCAATGTGATCAACATCCGGCTTTTCCATTAATGATAAAAATTGACGAGCATAAGCTGAAAGTGATTCTACATAACGGCGTTGCCCTTCAGCGTAAAGCGTATCAAAGGCAAGAGAAGATTTTCCTGAGCCAGAAAGACCGGTAATTACCACGAGTTTATCTCGAGGTATTGTTATACTAATGTCTTTGAGGTTGTGTGTGCGAGCCCCTCTGACTACAATACTTTTCATGCGTTTTTAACCCAACTTACGATAAAATAGAACCGACGATTATGTCATATAATTTACAGTATAAAAACTAAACTAGAGCAGAATATCAAATTAAACTGTTTATTTTTACAGTGTCCTGTTAGCTCGCTAGGAAAGGAAATAACGGAGATATGTCGTTATGTAGACGAACTAAAAATTATCATGACGATCAAACTATCTAGTGCTTAATATCTTGTTTTCATTGTTGGCATTTTGTTGTGTTATACCAAGTCCATTAAGTTAGTTCCATTCAGAGCTTGCCAGCAGTTTGAGAATAAATAGAATTTTTTGCATATAGTCATTCTATATGAAAGAAATTTTGTGCGGTTATCGAATCGCTGGAAAGCTCCCAAAGGGCGAGTTTAAAAGGCTTACATGCTGCGTTATTGATTTTGAT
>JALJPA010000121.1 GCA_022969215.1 Colwellia sp.
CCTGACGATTTTATCGTTAATTTATCGCACGTTATCGTGATACCACAACTACTTTATTCAATTGAATTACCACCAACAGCTAAGGTAATCTTGTCATCTGCCTTAAGGCTAATTTCTTTCGCAGTTTCAGAAAGTGTTTTCGTTACCGAAAGGGAATAGTCATCTTTGCCTATAATGGCAATTGCTTTTTCTGTGGTACTGCTAAATTCCGCTGTAACTGTCTGAGTGAAGTTATTCTCAACTTCAATAAGGTGATCTTTTGCGGCATGAAAATAAAGTTGCTCATTATCGGCTTTATCATCAAAGCGTATTTCATTTGCCAGTTTACCTAATTGTGTTTTTATACCACTTTGACTGCTATTAACTTCAGGGTAGGGCGGTTTATTTTTACTATTGTAAACACTGCCTATGACGACAGGTTGATCGGGATCGTTATTAACGAAGCTGACTAAGACTTCATCGCCAATACGAGGGATAAACTGCATGCCAAGGCTAGCACTAGCCATAGGTTGCGCGACACGTATCCAACAACTTGGACTATCACCACCGACTTTATCCCAATAAAATTGTACTTTAATCCGACCACTTATATCGTGTTGTGGCTGACCAACATCACCACCAATAACCACGGCGGACTGTAAACCATTAACGGTAGGTTTTGGAATAGGTTGAGGAAAGCTAGGACTCGCAATTGGCCGACAAATAAAGTTATTGTGATATTTCACCGATTGCTCTGCAGCCTCAATCGAGTGAATGATGGATTCAATCGCATAATCACCAAGTTGCTTACTATCGGGGTGAGCTGACAAGCTAAATTGAGTCGCTAGCGTGATATCCTCGACAATACTTTCTGCTTCAACTGAGCTGTAATCACTCTGCAGTTGATTTAGACGTATTTTAGCCGTATCCGAGCTTAAATCACTCATATCACCTTTTATTGAGTTAGTACCAAATTCGTATTGGGTTAATTTGGTATTATTGGCGATTTTATTAGATGACTTTGTATCGCCACTATCAATGAGTTTTGTGCTCTCATAATCATAATTTACTGTGCTGATAGCTACTGAGTGCACCTTTAATTTAGGTTGCCATTTAGTGAGTAACATTTGTTCACCAGACCGACTGGCAATGTAATCTAGTTTATTTACGCTTGCTTTTTCATAGGGAGAGTTTGGATCATGTAACGTTAGCTGATGACTTTTATTATTATGGGTAAAGTAATAATGTATGCCTTGTTCAGCAAGTAACCTCTGGACAAAGTCAAAGTCTGTTTCGTTATATTGAACACAATAGTTTCTTTCATCCGAAGGCAAAGAGCCTAAGGTATAATTACCGGAAAATCCGGCGTCATTGAAAATGCTTGTTAAGATGGCGGATAGGGTTTGTTGCTGAAATACTTGGCTATTTTTACGCAAGGTTAATAACCATAACCAGGGTCTTAAAGTAATATGATAGCGCTGATAATCATGATCACTTTGGCTCTCTAGCAATTGTATTTCAGTTAAATAACCGTTAAAAACTCGTTTTTCTTTTTGTTTGTTATCAGCAACTTCATTCCAATGGCAAGTGATCAACTGTCCTAATTGATCTTCAGTTGAAAAATTATTGCTGACAAGTATGCCTTGAATCAGAAAGGGATTAGATAAACTTTCTTCAATAATGACTTGATGTCCAAGGTGGGTATTACCGCTTGAATCAGAGAAATATAACCCTCTATTTTCAACTTGATATGAAATGGCCACTCAGTATCCTTTAAATAATTTGAATGAGAAATATATACTAGTAAGTGAGTTTGCTTTATTACGATTCTAAGGTAATAAAACAGTATTCTTAGCGAACATAAACTCGATATTATTACCCTGCTGGTACCAAGTAGACCTAATAAAACTTGTATAGGGATAGTGATGCCCGCTGTGGTGTCGCGATTATGTCGTTAACTAGTCTAATAATACTCTCGCATTATCACCTTGCTCATAAATACAGAGGCTAACACTTGATAATGCTTTGATCTCTTTTAGTTCAACCGTAAGGCTTTGGTTACCCCGAGATATATTGCCATTTAAGCGCTCAACTAATTTTGCTACTTCGGTTAATGCTGTGTTGGCTTTAGGCACACGGTTTTTAATAAAAGAAAACCATTTATCTCCCATATTTTTGGCTACTTTGTTAATAACCTCGGTATTGGTGATTGTGAAGGCCTTATCTAAAGTGCCACCATCACGTAATATGTCATAAATAATATGGCCATTTTTCTTCGCTGCCATCATGTTTTTGGTATTTAACTGCAATTCACCAATATTACCATTGGCCATTTTAAGAAAAAACTTAATGTCTTTATAACCAGCGTCAGTAGCGCCGCAATTAAATTTTGAATTCGCCCCTTTACTCGTCCCATAACGGTCTTTCATCGCCGTTTGAAAATGTTGTAATTCAGTAAATTCTTGTGTTAATGAAATCATCGCTTTGGCGATTACCATATCTTCCATATTATCAAAAATAATGGTCATACGAGCAGCATCTTTTAAATCACCAATATCATAATTTCTTTTGCGATTTGTTATTTTATCAAGTGCGCCATGAAAATCTTTAACACCGAAATAAGCACCGGGCGGTTGCTTTACTATGCCGTTACACACAGAAGCAATTTTTTCCGCATATTTTTTAAGTGCTTCTTGGGCTTCGATGGTTTCAAAAAACATCATAAATAACTGCTTACGTTTTAATTGGGTATTGGCTAGCTGACTTCTTGAGGCATTACTATGCTGGCCGGTTTGCATGGTATTTTTAGTTTTTTGATCAAGGTAATTATTAATAGAACCTTGGCCCGTCATTATGTCGATAATAGATTGATCTTGTGCTTTATTGGCATCGTTTGAGTATTCGAAGGAGGCCAGTTTTTGTTTTAACTGTTGAATTTTTTGTTGATAATCTTTTACATTAACAAGTCGAAACCCTTGAGACATATGGTTTTGTAAATTTATCTTAGACATTACAGCTGCACGGTTTTTCTTTATTTGTGCTGGTGTTAATTCTACAGAGTTGTTATTTGAATTGTTGCCCGGCATTAGATAGTCCTCAATGTTTCTAACTTGATTAAATTATTCATACTATTAATGTATCTAGTACTTATTTCTATTGTCATTTTAGTTTAAAGCTATTTACACTTAATTTATTAATAATAAATCGTCTGGTCTAAACTCATTTGCCATGAAATCGAAGCTCAAGAAATCAGAAGCGTGTTTACTGTATATTGATGAATTACTGTATCCCACTGTAGCAATATATAGCGAGTAATAAAGAATAAACTCACTTAAAACCTCGCTATTTTATGACCCTGTTCAATCATTCAATACAGTAGCTTACCTACACCGCACCTCTTTATACGTTGTTTGCAAGATAACAGTACTTATCTTGCATTCCAGAAATAATTATTCTTAGAGAATATTTGAATGTAATTATCCATATTATTTAATATTATCATGAGTCTACAGAGTATTTCTATCGTGTTTAACTTATCTTTCCTCATAATGTTATCCATGTAGCACTATTATTCTCAAAATCCATATCTTAAAGACTCAAATAAAATTTAAAGCTCAAATGCAGTCAACGATGTCAAAGCGTTGATTTCTCAGTCTATTAAGCAAGGCGCTTTATTAACACTTGGTGGTGAACAAACAGCGGATAAGTCAAAATTTGATGGATGTTTTTTGGCACCAACAATTTTAACCAATGTCACTAACGATATGCCGATTGCCCATAATGAAATTTTTGGCCCAGTAGCCCCAATAATTAGTTTTACAGATGAAGAGCAAGCCATAGCAATCGCTAATGATACTGAATTTGGTTTAGCGGCTTATTTTTATTCTCGTGATATTGGTCGAATTTGGCGGGTAGCTGAAGCGCTTGATTACGGCATGATAGGCATAAATGAAGGCATTATTTCCAATGCAGCGGCTCCGTTTGGCGGAATGAAGCAATCAGGTAATGGACGTGAAGGTTCCAAATATGGCTTAGATGACTACCGAGAGATCAAGTACTTATGTATGGGTGGTTTAGATCGCTAACCGAGACCGAGAAAAGCTCAGAACCAATACTTAATAACTAATAACTAATAACTAATAACTAACACTGTAATTAATATGCTTCAAAGCTAACTTGGCTTAAGTTATCAATGCTATTACAGGAATAAAAATGAGAATGCGGAAAATATAATGAATAATAATCAATTACAAGCGCGTAAAAACAAAGTGATCGCTAGGGGTCAGGGCAATGTCTATCCTGTGTATGTTGATCATGCACTTAATGCCGAATTATGGGATGTGGAAGGCAACCGTTTTATCGATTTTGGTACCGGTATCGCCGTCTGTAATACCGGACATAGTCACCCTAAAGTTGTGGCAGCTGTTAAAGAGCAAGTGGATAAGTTTAGTCATACTTGTGTCATGGTTAACCCTTATGAAGTAGCCGTTGAACTAGCGGAAAAGTTAGTCGCTATTGCCCCTGGTAATAGTGAGAAAAAGCCATTTTTGTATCAACAGGTGCAGAAGCCGTGGAAAATTGCATAAAAATAGCGCGCGCTCATACCGGACGTAGAGGTGTTATCGCTTTTAATGGTGGCTTTCATGGCCGCACTAACTTAACCATGGCGTTAACAGGAAAAATAACCCCATATAAAAACTTATTTGGTCCTTTTCCTGCTGACATCTACCATGCGGCTTTTCCCATTGAGCAACACAATATTTCGGTTAATGATTCATTAACCGCGTTAGCTAACCTTTTTAAAGTAGATATTGCGCCAAGTGATGTTGCCGCCATTATCGTCGAGCCAGTGCAAGGAGAGGGTGGGTTTTATGTTGCCCCTGCTGAATTTTTACAAGCTTTACGTAAACTTTGTGATGAACATGGCATTGTATTAATTGCGGGTGAAATACAAACAGGTTTTGGCCGAACAGGTAAAATGTTTAGTTTTGAACATGCCAATGTAGAAGCAGATTTAATGACAATGGCTAAAGGCATAGCGGGTGGATTTCCAATTTCAGCCGTTGTCGGTAAAAGTCATATTATGGATGCACCGTTACCCGGAGGATTAGGTGGAACCTATGGCGGATCGCCTGTTGCTTGTGCCGCTGCATTAGCCGTACTAGATATCATCGAAGTAGAAAATTTGATAGTACGTGCCAATGAAATAGGCGCATTGTTTAATGAACGTTTATCTGCCTTACAGTCAAAATATCCTGATTTGATTAGTGACGTTAGAAATCAAGGCGCAATGATTGCCATTGAATTAATGAACAATGGCGATGTAGAGCAACCCAATACGGAGCTCACCCAACAAATAATTGCTAAAGCTGCTGAATATGGCCTAACTCTCTTAGCTTGTGGTTTTTATGGCAATGTCATTCAATTTTTACCTTCTTTAACCATGAACGATACAATTGCCAATGAAGGTTTAGATAAGTTTGAACAATTGTTTGCTAGTTTAGTCACATAGCGAGTCCATCCATTCCAAAATTCTTTATTACGTTTTTAGCCTGACACTAGTATAACTTTAGTTAGCTAGTGTCAGAGTAACCTAGCTACCCAAGCTAACAATTTATTTGCATATCAAACGCTATCTCTAGCCATGATGTCGGCAAAATATTAAACCTGCTTATCACTAATTTCGGGGGGATATTAACGATTGATTTCTACAAGTCATGATCGTCTACATGTTAACGATAACTTACTAAAATACAGACTAAGAAGGGTTGTCCGTAAGTAGAATACAACGTTTGGTTATACCTTAGTAAAACAATTGAATTTGCCTGTAAAAGCCCCACTAGCTACGATTTTATTTATATACCAAGTAGATTCAGTTATTGACTACTTGGCGTAGCACCTTTTTCCATAAGGGAAGGGCTTTTATAATAACAACTAAGGCAAACTATCGTGACTGTCGCAACTGATCTAGAATTATCTTGTTTTATTAATGAAAACTATCATGAGGCAGATACCTCTGCTTTTGAGCGTTTTTCACAGCAAATTTTTAACAGCTTACTCAGTGTTGATTTACAAATACTATCAACGTTACAGCGTTACCAAACCGCCTTAGTATTATGGGAGTCCTTTGCTGATCGTAACACCAATGAAAATAAAGTTGTCATCGAGAATAGACAACAACAAGGTGTATTAGTTGAAGGTTCAGTAATCCATATTATTACCGATGACAAAGCCTTTATTGTTGATTCTATTTCGGCATTATTAAAGGCTCAGGGTTATAAAATCAATGTATTTTTACATCCTGTTGTCAATCGAGAACTAATTTTCGAAGTCACCGGAAAAACGGTAGGTGGAGCACAAGACGAGTCAATTTTATATATTGAGCTTGCTAATCAACTAGAGCCAATAGAGATTGGCGAACTGGTGGCAACTATCCAGAAATTACTGGCGGATATCGCTAGAGTCACTCAAGATTGGCCGTTAATGATGGCTAAAACTAAAGACCTTAGTCACCAATCTTCGTCTTTAATTACTAATGATACTGAAAGTTTTTTATCCTGGCTTTGTCAGCAACACTTTGTTTTTCTTGGATATAACTCTATAATAGTAAATAAAAAAAGTAACGCGGAACCCGAGAAAAACTGTTTAGGCACCTTTGATGATGTTACGGCTAATACTGAGGCTTTAACACTTTCAGCAGTGGAATTGAGCCGGTTTATTGATGACAGCAACCCTTTGATGGTAAGTAAGTCATTGGTGAAATCTACTATTCATCGCCATGACTACCTTGATTTAGTCAGTGTTAAAGAATTTTCCAAGCAAGGCGATTTAATTACTATTCATCAGTTTTCGGGCTTATTCACGCAAGTTGCCATTAATTTACATCCGAATAAAATCCCTTTATTACAAGCTAAGTTAGCGCAAATTTTAGAACAGCTTTTCTTGAAAGTAGATAGCCACGACTATCGTAATTTTATCCATATTCTCGCGGTTTTACCCAAAAGAGAGTTGTATGAAAGTAGCGTTGAACAACTGCTTGTTTTAGCTAAGAGCATTCATAAGCTTAATGTCAGTACTCAATCTGGTGTCTTTATTAGAGAAAGTGATTTTAATGAGCAAGTGTCGGTGTTGGTCTTTGTTTCTAAAGATGCTTTTTGTACTGATTTACGCGATGAAATTGAGCGAGAATTATCAACGGCTTATCAAGGTGAAATATTATCTCGTCGTTCAATGCTTAATGATAATTACCTCGCTCAATGGCACTTTATTGTGAGAAAAGGAGAAAGTCAGCGCGATAAAATTGATATTAGTGCGCTAATCGCTAGCATTGAAAATAAAACACAAAGCTGGAGTGAAAACCTAAACGCGCTTATTAGCCAATTATGGCGAGGGAAACAAGCGTCTCAATTACATAAAAAATATCAGAGTGCTTTTTCAAAAAGTTACCGAGAGCAGTTTTGTGCGAAACAAGCCATACGGGCAATAAAAAACATAGAGCGTTTAACTATTGATAACCCTTATCAATTTCAAATTTATCGCTCTGCGCAAGGTAAAAGTAACGAACTGATCTTAAATATTTATACCTTAGGGCGACGCATTGCCTTGAGTGACTCCATTCCTATTTTAGAGCAGTTTGATTTTAGACCCTTGGATGAATTTAGCTTTAAAGTACTTTTAGCTAATACTGATGCCTATAGCCAATGTGGAAATGACAGTAATGCTAGCCGTGGAAGTGACAGCAAGATATACAGTTATACCCTTGAGTACCCCCGCGACGATGCTGATATAGATGCGTTAAAAGCTAATCTTGAATACGCATTGGCGCAAGTATGGGCCGGTAATATTGAAAGTGATGGCTATAACAAGTTATTACTGGGTGCTAATCTTAGTATCAGGCAAATTGTTATTATTCGCGCCTACGGTAAATATTTACGCCAACTAGGTTTGGGTTACTCAGAAGAGTACTTCCAACAAGCCTTGCTTAATTACCCAGGTATTGTCCACGGGCTCATTAACTTATTCGAAGCTCGCTTTGCGCTAACGGATGACTCACTTGATCAGCGTAATGCGATGACCGAGGTTATCAAAGCTGAGTTATTAGAAAGTCTCAGTACGGTAACAAAAATCGACCATGACAGAATTCTCCGTAACTTTATTGCTGCTATTTCAGCAACCATAAGAACTAATTTCTATCAAGTTACTCCAACCGGCGAGCATAAACATTACTGTAGCTTTAAAATTCGCAGTGGTGAAATTGATGATGCACCACTGCCTAGACCTTATGTTGAAACCTTTGTTTATTCGCCGCAAGTTGAAGGTGTGCATTTAAGGTTCGGTCCTGTTTCTCGAGGAGGTTTACGTTGGTCTGATAGGCAAGAAGACTTTAGAACTGAAATTTTGGGTTTAGTGAAAGCCCAGCAAGTTAAAAATGTTGTTATTGTGCCACAAGGCGCTAAAGGCGGATTTGTACCTAAGCAACTGCCGGTTAACGGCTCACGCGAAAGTGTACTTAATGAAGGCATTAGCTGTTATAAGGTATTTATCTCAGCGTTATTAGACCTAACCGACAATAATACCGCTGACGGCATCGTTAAACCTAAAGATGTAATTTGTTTTGATGGCGATGATAGCTATTTAGTTGTCGCGGCAGATAAAGGCACGGCAACTTTTTCCGATATTGCTAATGCCCTCGCTGAGGATTATGGCTTTTGGCTTGGCGATGCTTTTGCTTCGGGCGGCAGTGTTGGCTACGACCATAAAAAGATGGGTATTACTGCCAAAGGGGCTTGGGTGTCAGTGCAGCGACATTTTAGCGAGATGGCCATTGATGTTCAACAAGATGAAATCAGTGTTATTGGTATCGGTGATATGTCTGGCGATGTCTTTGGTAATGGCATGCTCTGTTCAAAAACGATAAAACTGGTGGCGGCCTTTGATCATCGCGATATATTTATCGACCCAACACCTGATAGCGCCTTGAGTTATGTAGAGCGAAGTAGACTTTACCAGCTGGATCGCTCTTCGTGGCAAGATTATGATAAAGCCTTAATTTCTGCTGGCGGTGGTGTTTTCAGTCGCTCGGTTAAACACATAGTCTTAACACCACAAATAAAACAGTTACTTAATATAGAGAGTAAAGTTAAACGACTGTCACCTAATGAGTTAATTCGTCGTGTTTTACTCTGTCAGGCTGATTTACTTTGGTTTGGCGGCATAGGCACTTATGTTAAAGCCAGTAGTGAAATTAATACCGCAGTAGGGGACAAAGCTAATGACTTGTTACGGGTTAATGGTAATGAATTGCGCTGTAAAGTCATTGGTGAGGGCGGTAATTTAGGCTGTAGTCAACTGGCTCGAATAGAGTTTTCTAAAGGCGGAGGTAAAATTAATACCGATGCGGTTGATAACTCAGCAGGCGTAAATTGTTCAGACGCTGAAGTAAATATTAAGATATTACTTAATGGCTTAGTTGATAAAAAAAGCATGACTAAAGCACAGCGTGATAGCTTATTAGCTGCCATGACCGATGAAGTTGGCGCTATGGTGTTGCGTAATAATTATTATCAAGCGCAAGCGTTAAGCATTGATGAAGCGAACAGCCAATCTCATTTTGATAGTTTCACCCGTTTAAGCCAATACTTAGTTAATAGCATCGGCTTAAACCGTGAGCTTGAATACTTACCCGATGATGAAGAGTTGCAAGCGCGAATTGTTGCCCAACAAGGGCTCACTCGACCGGAATTAGCGGTGTTAATGGCCTATTCCAAGATGGATGTGCATGATGCGTTATTAAAAGAGCAGCAATTAATAACCGATAGCTACTTCGAAAAGTACTTATTAACAGCTTTTCCTGCGGTCTTGGCAAAAGATTACAGAGCAGACATTATTAATCATCCATTAGCCAAGCAAATTATTGCCACCAGTGTCGCCAATGAAATTTTCAACCGTGGCGGCATACATGCCGTAAGAGAGCAAACTGGCGCAACTATCGCCGAAATTGTCAAAGCGTTTATTATTGCCAAAGAAGTGTTTGCTTTGGATGATATCTGGCGCCAAATAGAAGCGCTACAAGGCAGTGTTTCAGCACAGATTCAAATTAAGATGATGATAGAAGTGCAGCGTTTTTATCGTCTGATGGCTATTTGGTTTATTAACCACGCCAATGCAGATGAAAGTATAGCTAGCATAGTACAGCGCTATTCACCTGGACTAGATACCTTGCAGCAGCTTAATGGTGACGACATTAGCCTACCATTCTCACCGGTTGATGAATCACTCTATCAACTGGAGAATGAAGGTGAAGCTCAAGCTTTGGTTGATAAAATTCATCAATTAAAAGTTTCTAGTGTGGTTTTCTGTGACATTATCAAAACTGCGTTTGAGCTCAAGTTAACGGTGACTGAAATTTTGCCCTGTTACAGTCAAATAAGTAACTTGCTCGGCCTTGCCTGGTTAATAGAGCAAACAGAGCGAGTGCCGGCGAAAGATCATTGGTCGAGGTTAGCGCGCTTTAGTTTATTACTTGATTTACTCGAAATTCGCGAAAAGCTGGTGGTCAATGTAATTAACAGTAACCAAGATATGCCGACTGATATCGCTATTGAGCTGTGGTCAAAAGACAAGCGCTCAGCGTTAAATAGGATAACAAGCGTGCTTGATGATTTAAAGAGCAGCGGTAAAGTGCACATAGATAAACTCTATTTTGCTAACCGTCAATTAAGAACTTTACTTGCTTAATTACGCACTTAACTGACCGATTAATTTTGAATTTTTTAACAATTATCTATCACTTGCTTGTTTAAGCAGTGATAGATTCTGCCTAGTCTGCTATGGTGTTCTTAGTACTTATTAATCGTTAAGTTCAATAGCGTTAAAACACGCATCCTCTGTTTATTAAATCCTCTACAAGTTTATTTTATTGATGCTCTTTTAGGCTAAAAACAGTCCTTATTACGCCGAGTATTACACCTAGGATCACGCGAGATAAAGTCAGGCTATAACCCAAGGTTATAGGGCAGCAATAAAGCGTTAATTGTTAACCTTGTAATTTAAGTTCATGGTTAAGGTGAATGAAACGTAACTAAATGATCAGGTAGCTAATAACCTGACAATTATAAAACAAGCTAAATTACAACGGTGGATGTCATGAGAGATAAATCAATATTTAAGTCTAAACTGTCACATTTGAGTTTATGCGTGCTAACAGCACTAAGTTCTCAAGTTGCCTTTGCTGCAGAAAAAGCAGAAATTAAAGAGGAAGAAATTGAAAGGATTTCTGTTGTCGGTTCAAATATTAAACGTGCTGCGGATGTGAGTACTTTACCCATAACCGTAATGTCGGCATCTGACATTGAAAATTCCGCGGCAGTGTCAGGTGATGAATTACTTCGCTCTATCCCGCAAATGGGGTCAGTTAACTTTGGTGAAACGACAGGCTCTTCAAATGTTAATGATGCACGTGGAGATGTAGGCTCATTTAACCTTCGAGGTTTAGGCGCAGGTAATACCTTAGTGTTACTTAATGGCCGCCGCATGGTTAATCACCCAGGTACTCAATCTAAGTCTGGCGCTAATAAAGTTCCGGTCAATACGGTTAACTCAAATACTTTACCTGTTTCAGGCTTGCGTTCATTAGAGGTTTTACGTGATGGCGCTGCTGCAATTTATGGCTCTGACGCTATTGCGGGTGTGGTTAACTATGCACTTGATAGTGAGTATGTTGGTAGTAAGGTAAGTCTTAGATACGGTGAATCACAAGGCACGCCGCTAAATGAAACAACCTTTAGCTACTTAGGTGGTTTAGAGCTTAACGAAGGCCGTTCAAATTTAGTTGGCTCAGTTACTATTTACAACCGAAATGGCATGATGGCAACTGAACGTCCTTATTCAGCAAGTCATGATAGACGTCAATACCCTGGTTTACCGGAAGAATTTGTTGGTGATAGTCAATTAGATAACCGCAGCAGTGATACCCCTTGGGGCGAGTTTAGTAGTTCTTCTTACGGAACATTTCATCTTCAACCCGAAACAATGGGCGATTGTGATGCCGGTGGTGCAGACGGAGCATCTGCTGCGCTTGGTTTAGATGGTGTTTGTGTTGTAGGAGAAACTGTTTCCGGTTCAGCTGGCTCTAAACCAGGTGGTGATGTGAAATTTGATCGTGGTACTACACGTCCATTATCTTCAGATGCACAAAGAATTAACTTTTACACCCATTTCACCCATCAAGTTAATGATGATGTCGAATTTTTTGCGGAAGGTATTTATTACCAAGCGGAACTTACGAGTCAGTCAGAGCAAAATCACAACGGTAGTAAACATCGATTTAATATAGCGGCAGATGCCTTTTATAACCCTTTTGACGAACAAGTCACTTTAAAAAAATATCGTCCTACTGATATTGGACCAAGAACCGTTACCGTTGATGATACCAGTTATCGAGTGCTAGCAGGTTTTAAAGGTTACATGGGCGACTGGGATTGGGAAAGTGCAGCATTTTATAGTGCCGCTGAAACCAACGATGTCAGTACCCGTATTGATATAAATGCTTTTGAAAAAGCAGTGAACAGTACCGATGAAAGTACCGCCTACAATGTCTTTGGTGGTGGTGATATTAACAATCCAAATACGATTGGCAGTAGACAGTTAGTTTCGACATCAATTACTGACCAGTTTCTAATTAAAGCTCACACTGATTCAACAACAAGTTTAGCGTCAATCGATTTCAAGGCTTCTAATAGCGAGATTTTCGAAATGCCTGCTGGCGATGCTGGCATTGCGCTAGGTGTTGAATACCGCTATGAAGATTATACCAGTGACCGTTCTAAGTATGTAGATGGTAGTTTGCCTTTTACCGACTATAAAGGTGTGGTTAATGAAAGTTCATTATATGGCAGTAGTGCAACAACGGACGCTAGCGCTAGCCGTAGTGTTACTTCCGTTTTTGCTGAGCTTATCTTGCCATTAATCGACAGTGGTGATCAGTATGCAGAAGTGCAACTTGCTGCACGTTATGAAAACTTCTCTGATGGTGGTGATGCATTAAAACCTAAAGTTGCATTATTTTACAAACCGACAAATTGGCTAAGCATGAGAGCATCGTATGCGGGTGGTTTTAAAGTACCTGGCCTACAACAAAGTTCTGAAGAAGCGAGTATGCCGCGTCGTAGCTCTAAGTATGATCCGGTAGTTGATGATACTTATCAGGTTATTGATAATCGCCAAGGTAACTCTAACCTTAAACCAGAAGACAGTGTTAACACCTCTTTTGGACTTATTTTCGAGCCGCTTGAAAATTTAACCTTTACTGTAGATTATTGGAACATTGAACAAGAAAATCTGGTTTTCCTTGCTCCTTATGAAACCGTTTTAGCACACGACTATATTTTACGTGTAGATGGTGGAGCTGGTAACCCTAACGTTATTCGTGATGAGGATTTAATTGCTAGCCAAGTAAATAATCAATATCTAAATGCCTCAAGCCAAGAGTTGTCTGGTCTTGATTTCGGTGTGGTGTATGACTTTGAAACGTCATTTGGTGACTTTGAATTTAACGTAAATGCCGCCTATTTAACTAAATATGAAACATCAGTTGATAGTCTTTCTGCTACCGTACTTGAAGCCCAAAAAGATTTAGTTAAATATCCAAACCTTGAAGACGTAGAAGTTGCCGGTGTAGGTGACTTAATCAAACAAGATGGCAATCCTGAATGGCGAGCTAAAAGTTCACTTAACTGGCGGTTTAATGGTTGGGGCGCTGGTGTTAGCTTAAATTATGTTAGTGAGTTTGTTGATACTAGTACAAACGCGACAGTTGATGATGAAAAAGTATTTTTACCTATAGATAGTTTTACCACTGTCGATGTGTATGGTTCATACAAGGTTTCAAATGATACTCTTTTAGATGGTTCTTATATCAGAATAGGTGTTCGAAATATCGGTGATGAAGAGCCGCCAGTAGCAGATAATTACTGGCATGGTTACTCAGGTGATTAT
>JALJPA010000122.1 GCA_022969215.1 Colwellia sp.
CGTTAGCGAAATGTTAGCTAAGTCCTGAATAAGCTTTAACTAAGCTCTAACATAAGTCGACTAGGCTAATGGATCGCTAAATAGTAGAACAAATTAGTTACCAAATTATTGCTAAACACCCCACAGAAGCTGTTAGTATCATGAGTACTAATTGCTTCTGGACACTTTGCTTATTATGCGAAAATTCTTGCCCCTGCTCTTGTTACCTTTTCTGGCTTCCGCCAACCCTGCTATTACTGAGGTCTCTAGTAAAACGCAAGCAACCGTCTCGCAACAGAAATCCCCCTTCGCAGCAATTATCCCCCCTTATCGGGCTACCTATACCTTATTACATAAATCAGATCCCGTCGGTACGGCAATTAGGCAGCTGAGTTACCTTGATGATAATAAAATAAAATACCATTATGAAACAGATATAAGTTGGTTGATTTTTTCTGATAAACGCAGTGAAACAGCCATAATTAAAATAGAAAACAAGCAAGTAATACCGTTAAGTTATGATTATAAACGCGAGGGAACAGGACGCGATAAATACTACCAATGGCAGTATGACCTAGCAGGAAAAACAGCGACCGATGTCAAAAACAATAAAAAAATCACTTTAGATTTTACCGATGGTCTACTAGATAAACTGAGCTATCATCTACAAAATCGTATTGACTTAATTAACAGCCCAGAACAAAAACGCTTTGTTTATCCCGTGATCAGTACCCGAGGTTCGGTAAAAAATTATCAATATCTATACGATGGCGAAGAAGAGCTAATACTTCCCTTTGGCTTAGTGAAAACTATTCGCTTAAAACGGGAAATTGTTGAAAAAAAACGTATCACCTACGTTTGGTTTGCCCCAGAGTTAAACTATTTAATGGTTAAACTCTATCAAGTTAAAGCCGGCGCCGAACAATTTGAAGCGCAACTATCAGAATTAGAGCAATAAACAAAGCCAAACATAAAGGCAGCACAGCGCTGCCTTAAATTTTATTATTTACTGCCATATTTATCTTCTGCTTCAACCGCACACTTACTCCCTACATAAGCATCAAGCCCCTTACTAAAGCTACTCACTTGCTAACGAGCATAATTCCAGAGAGTATAGCTACAATCTTTGCGCTACCCTGCCATAGTCAGCGGAATTCGTTATCTGATATTTATCGCCAAAAGCCTAATTTATTTTCAATGGCTCGTTCTATCAATGATGGCCTTGCATCTAATGTAATACCAATTCCCTCCTCCCCACACACACAATTTTAATATATACATTTTCAACAGTGACAAGCCGACATTGTGTAAATAATTAACAAATAATGCTTGAATAGCCAGCACAAACCATATACTGTATATTCATACAGTATATCTAATTATCACAATTTGGCACGAGGTAGCACTATGTACACCACAGATACAATGAATAGCAATGTCATAAAGAAAGCCATCAGTACTCCCGTTGCAGAGCAGACTTGGTTAAAACTAGCCAATGTTGCCAACCATCAAGAATTGTCGTATCACTATGCAAATATTTGTCAGCAACATAATCAAGAAAAAAAGTGGGTATTATTTATTAACCCTGAAGAATCATCATTAGAGCAATTATCTAAAACCCACGGTGTGGATATTTCAAAAGTGCTTTGTGTTAGTTTTAAAGGTAAAAACAAGGTGAATAACTTAATTGATAAGAAGTCTGCTCACTTAGATATTGAACAAATAAAAAATGTTTTATGCCGTGGTAACTGCTCTGCTGTTATTCTTTCAAATGCTTCTTTTAGAGCCGATGAGATTGCCGAACTTGATAACTGTGCGCGCTTAGGAGAAACTCAATGTGTGCTACTTAAAAATCAACGTACAAATGAACTTACCAGCCATGAGCACAACATTCACTAATACCTCTAGCTGAGCTCAGCAAAATATAATCAGGCGATAGGCTAATATAAATTACCAAATATAAAAAAGCCGTATTGATAAAAACAATACGGCTTTTTATTTATCCGCTAACCATGCAGAAGCAGTAAATTTTTTAGCCAACATATCGGCAAGATAAAATGGCTAGAACTAACGGTTAAGTAAGTTTACCTATGACTTACTAGCTAGCCAATGGTTTACATTCCGTGCTAACACCGCCATAGGCACTGCGCCATTTAACAGCACAACATCGTGAAATTCGGCTAAATCAAAGTTCTCACCTAAACGTTTTTCCGCTTGCGCTCTTAAACTTAGTATTTTTAACATACCCAGTTTATAGCCAAGTGCTTGGCCTGGCCATGCCATATAACGTTCAATTTCAGCAATAACATCAGACTCAGCGGTACCCGTTTGCTCTGACATATAGCTAATCGCTTGCTCTCGTGTCCAGCGCTTATCATGTAGCCCAGTATCAACCACTAAACGTACCGCTCTAAATAGTTCAGCTTGTAAGCGACCCAAGTTTCCAAAGGGATCACTTTCATACATGCCTAACTCAAAAGCGACTTGTTCACTGTATAAGGCCCAGCCTTCAGCATAGGCATTGTAAGGAGCGATTCTACGTAGAAAAGGTAATTCAGCTTGATCTAAATTCAAAGCAATTTGCCAATGATGACCAGGATTTGCTTCATGATAAGTTAGGGTTTTTAAGCCAAATTTAGGGTTAGCTTTCATATCACGCAAGTTAATCCAGTAAATCCCTGGTTTACTACCATCAACAGCAGGTGAAGTATATTGACCGCCAGGTGCACCATCTTGTACTTCAACTGGAAACGCTTTCACCTCGACTTGATAAGTTGGTGTGGTTCTAAATACCGGTGCCATTTTTGTGGTCATTTCAGTGATATAACCGTTAATATCACTTAATAACTCTTCTCGCCCAGCTGTTGAATCTTCATATAAAAAGCGTGGCTCTTCATTTAGCGCCACCATACGCTCGCCAACAGAGCCTTCTTTATAACCTTGCTCTTGTAATATCGTGTCCATAGCAGCACTAATTCGAGCGACTTCACCCAAACCTATTTGGTGTATCTCACTTGGCGTTAATTCACTATCACCTAATTGTTTAATCGCATCTTGGTAATAATCACTGCCATTTGGCTGTGCCCATATACCTGATTCATCACGAGATTTAGCCAATAATTGTTCACTGGCTTTTTGCACCGATTGGTAAGCAGGATAGACCACTTGGCTGACTTTCGAGATAACTTGCTTTATTAACGCTTGTTTTTGCTCTGCAGTAAGCGAGTCAATTTTTTCAACTTTATCGGCAAAAACACTGACAAAAGTATGCTGCTCTGCGGGAACACTGGTAAAACCCTTAAGGTACTTAACTGCACCTTGTAAAGTCACTTTCGGTGGTAACCAATTTTGTCCGGCATCAAATGCTTGTTTTTCAATAATGCTATTAGCAAGACGGTCAAATGATCCTAAACGCGCGATGTAATCTAATGCTTGTTGCTCTGTGGTAATTGGCTGATCGTTTTGCATAATACGGGGGATATCAATCAAAGGGCCATTAATCTGATTGACTATAAAGGGTGAAAGCCCCATCCAAGTATCAATAAAACCAACAGTAAAGTTTGGCTCGCCAGCAAAATATCGTGTTAACCCTGCCATCACTTGCTGGTTATTTTTCGCGGTAATATCACCACCCTCAAGATTAATGCCTGAAATTTTATTCGATATCGATAATAACTCAGCACGTAGTTTGGCTTCGTCTTCAGAGCCATAAAGTTCCATCTTGCTGCTAACGTCTTGGCCAACATCTTGCTCGGATAAGCCATACATGGTTGCTGATAAAGCACGCTGTTTAAAGAGACTTTGCTTCGCTTGCAAATAGAGCGCCGTTAAATTTTTCTCTGCACTAATAACGACGGCATTGTCAGCCGATGGTGACGCTGGTGTTGATTGAGTTACTGCCACAGTATCGCTTTGTTTAACACAGGCACTCAAGCCAAGAGCTGTGACAATAGCGCTTGCCAGCAAGCTGTTTTTTAAGTTCTTATTCATAGCTTCCTCTAAAATATTAATAACACTCTGTATGATTTTTGTTTTTATTGCTTTCTTTATGGTAATCATCTACTACCAATTCCATTAAGTTTTTTCCCACTCAGAGCTTGTCAGTGTTTTGAGAACAAATAGAATTTTTTTGTATATAGTCACTCTATATCAAAGAAATTCTGTGCGGTTATCTAATCGCTGACAAACTCCCGAAGGGCGAGTTTAAAAGGCTTACATGCTGCGTTATTGATTTTGACAAGGGAATAACCATTCTCTTCAATCAATGCCTTGCCTCTAAGCCTTTTCAATCTCGCTGAGTGAGAAGAAACTTAATGGAAATGGTATAACTAAATATGACTCAAAGTGATTAGAGCAAATACCGTCAAGGTTGTAAACATTATACAATCCTTACTTTTACCAAGTCACTTCCACAATCGTACAAAAAACACACTGATATATTTGGGGCTCGCATGATATTTCTGATATAATCTCGCGCCCGCTATTTTCATAGTACAGAGGCGGCACAATCATTTAGTGACATAGTAATTTTAGAATCGGTTAACCCCAATGGGAATGGTGATATGGCTTCAGTTAAAAAACAAATAATTTCGAAAACGCAGCAAGGATTATTTGATTATCCAAAGTACTGGGCTGAGTGCTACGGCACCGCACCATTCTTGCCTATGACACGCAAAGAAATGGACGTTTTAGGCTGGGACAGTTGCGACATAATTATTGTCACCGGTGACGCTTATGTAGATCACCCGAGTTTTGGTATGGCTATTATTGGCCGTATGCTTGAAGCACAAGGTTTTAGGGTTGGTATAATCGCACAACCCGCATGGCATTCAAAAGATGCCTTTATGGAGTTAGGCAAGCCTAATTTATTTTTTGGTGTTACCGCCGGTAATATGGACTCCATGATTAACCGATATACTGCTGAGCGAAGAATGCGTCATGATGATGCCTATACGCCTAATGATGAAGGCGGTAAGCGCCCAGATCGAGCAGTAACGGCTTACACTCAACGTTGTAAAGAGGCTTTTAAAGGTGTTCCAGTAATTATTGGTGGCATTGAAGCCAGTTTGCGCCGCATAGCTCACTATGACTACTGGTCAGATAAAGTGCGTCGCTCAGTATTGTTTGACTCAAAAGCAGATTTATTAGTCTTTGGTAATGCAGAGCGGCCATTAGTTGAAATTGCTCACCGTATTGCTCGTGGTGAAGATGTTAAAAACATCACCGATGTGCGCGGTAGTGCTTTCTTAACCAATCAGGCATTGCCAGGCTGGAAAGGCATAGACTCCCGTGATATCGACCGACCGGGTAAAATAGACGCCATCCTTAGCCCTTACACAGAAATTACGCCAGAAAGCTGTAGTGATAACGAAGCACAATCGGCCGCGGATAATCAAGCTAAAGACGTTACTAAAACGGCTCAGCCTATTGTAATGGCTGATTACCGTAATAAAACCTGGGAAAAGAAAGCTAAACCTTGGGAAACCACTTACATTAATTTACCCACCTTTGAGCAGGTTAAAGAGAACAAGGTCCTGTATGCGCATGCATCACGTATTTTTCATCAAGAAGTTAACCCTACTTCAGCTAAGCCGTTAGTACAGAGCCACGGCACACGCCTTATTTGGTTAAACCCACCAGCGAAACCACTGTCAACAGCGGAAATGGATGGCGTATTTGATCTTGAATATAAGCGAGTACCCCACCCAAGTTATGGTAAAGCCAAGATCCCAGCATACGACATGATAAAAACATCGGTTAATATCATGCGTGGTTGTTTTGGTGGTTGTACTTTCTGCTCAATTACCGAGCATGAAGGCCGCATTATTCAAAGTCGCTCCCATGAATCTATTATCAAAGAAATAGAAGATATTAGAGAAAAGGTCCCTGGCTTTACTGGCGTGATATCAGATCTTGGTGGCCCAACGGCTAATATGTATCAGCTCAATTGTAAAAGTGAAAAAGCCGAAGCCACTTGTCGTAAACCGTCTTGTGTTTGGCCGACTATTTGTGGCCACTTAGATACCGATCATACACCCACCATCGAGCTTTACCGTAAAGCGCGTAAAGTTAAAGGCATTAAAAAAGTATTAATCGCTTCGGGTGTTCGTTACGATTTAGCCATAGAGCATCCTGAATATATTCAAGAATTAGCAACCCATCATGTTGGCGGTTATTTAAAAATTGCTCCTGAACATACAGAGCAAGGGCCGCTTGATAAGATGATGAAACCAGGCATGGGTAGTTATGACAAATTTAAAGAAATGTTCGATCATTACTCTAAACTTGCTGGTAAAAAGCAATATTTGATCCCTTATTTTATTTCGGCTCATCCAGGCACCACAGATAGAGATATGGTTAATTTAGCATTGTGGCTGAAAGAAAATGATTTTAAATTAGATCAGGTGCAAAATTTTTATCCATCGCCGTTAGCCAATGCCACCACCTTATACCATACCGAGTTAAACTCTTTACGTAACGTGACCAGCAAAAACTTAGCGAAGGATGATGGCCGAATAACCGTACCCAAAGGCACCATTCAACGACGTTTGCATAAAGCTATACTGCGTTATCATGATCCCCTAAACTGGGCACAGATTCGTCAAGCGTTAACCAAAATGGGCTTAACTAAACTGATTGGCTCAGGGCCAAACTGTTTAGTACCAAGAGAAACACGTAATGAGCAGAATTTAGCCAATAAAAACAGACAAGGTAAGAATAACTCGCAAGGCTTTAAAAGTAGCCCAGGTCAGAATAGACCTAAACCGGGACAAGGCAATGGTAAGGGTAAGAGAACACCAATGCACAAAAAAGGTTTGACGCGTTTTTCAGACGATCAATTTGCCGATAGAAAAAAGCATAACTAATACCGTCATATAGCAAGGGACTGTTGAACTTTCAGGATTAAATTTTGTTCGAGGTAAAAGCGTTTTAGTCGCGGCGAGTAGTGTGTAGCCTAGTCATTCTAAGCAAATACTACTCAACAAAGAATAAAACGCTTTTAGCCGAATCCTTCGGACAGCGTTTGTTGGGCATTTTTACTGCGTTATCGCCTTTTTATGTGGAATAACCACATGACAAAGGCTCTGCCTTGTATAAATACCCAACAATACGCTGCAAAAGTAATCTCGAAAGTTCAAAAGACCCTAACAAAAGATAACTTAATGATGTTTAGGGCGAGGCTGTTTACGCGTCATATTTTTATTCATTTTTTGTTTTGATTTTTTAAACTTATCCATCAATTGACGCTGTTTATTAGTTGGCAACTTTTTAAAATTTTGATGTGTTGCACGAAGTTGCTTTTGCTGCGATGAAGGCAGCTTTTTAAATTGTTCAAATTGCTTAGATAACAGACTTCTTTTTTGTTGAGGCAGTTTCTGCCATTGACTAAATTTAGTTAATAAATTATCACGTTGCTCAGTAGGCATGGTGATCCATCGATTGGCTCCTAACTGTAATTTATCTTGCTGCGCAGAAGACATTTGTCCCCATTGACTAGAAAGTGATTTTAAAACAGTTTTCTCTTGAGTCGTTAAGCTTTTCCAATCAACCGCTACCGCTTTTGATAGAAATAATACGTTAAGCAAGATGAGTAATATCAATTTAATCATGATGTTTACACTCCTGAACGTTGGTCGAGCTTTCACGTTTTTTAGCATTATCATTTTGACCATCATTAATGTCATTTGGAGTTTCATGGTGCTGTTCTTCTTTTTTCTGTTTAGATAGCTGGCATGGTTTAATTTTCATATCTTGCGGACCATACAGTTTGCCATCAACTTCTTCCAATTCAGCCAAGTATTCTAAAAAAGCAATACTGGGTAATTTATCTACTTTCTCTTGAGCTTTTAATGGTATACAAGCCAAGATAAGCAATAAGGCATTACAATAAAGTGCTTTGTTCATTTTTAGCCAACCAAGTAACAAATTCTAAGTCTGCCAACATTGCAAAGTCTTCAGTTGGTACATCAGCTGCCAGCATTGCTAAAGGCAACTCGGGAATAGCTTCAACGGATGCATACTTAACCGATAGTGCAATCATAATTACAGCAGTTGCCGGCACACCTATTTTGATCATAGGATTAAATAAGCATGCGATAAAAGTATCAACGATTGATTTGTGTGAACTGCTTTGAATATTATTACTGTTCAAGGCAACTGCTCTAACACGAGCAAGATCTGCTAGCGTGCTTTCAGGTAACGAGTCAACTGAATGATCTAATGCATTATTTACTGATTGCATCGATTCAGTACCGGTAGACTTTATTTTATCTTCATTGTCATCTTTAGAAGGTGATTTCATGATCGTCCCCCATCATAATTCTTAATTTACTTACTGCTCGAAAATAATGCGTTTTTACACTGCCTTGTGAACATTGCATTATGTCTGCAGTGTCAGCTACGGATAAACCTTCCCAACTACGTAATAAAAAACACTGCTGTTGTTTAGGTGATAGCTGTTTTAGGTGCGCCAATGCTGCACCTTGTTGTTGATCTTTTGCTAAATTCTTTTCGGGTGTATCAAGGGCACCATCATCGTTATTGGTGGGAGGCCATTCTTCAACCTCATTATTTTTCCAGAAAAAAAGTAAATTTTTTACTTTTTGATGGCGATGCCAATCGCGGATCCTATTTTGTAATATTTTATAAAACAATGGTTTCCACTCCTTCGACGGTTTATCTCGATACTTAGTGACTAGTTTAATCATGCTGTCTTGTAACAAATCTAACGCATCAGCGTGAGAGCCTGTTGAAAATGCGGCCATATGATAGGCTCTTTTTTCAATATCAACTAAAAAAGCCTCCATAGTTAATGGCGACGAATTAGCTTCATCTGTTGAGTGATAACTCTGCTCAGTGATGACTTCAAACCCCTGATTAAGTGTCGTGTTATTTATGATTCTGACCTATATTGCCATAAGTTACAATTTGCTCATTTAGAGATAAAATTTTATGACTACAATAATGTTATGCATTAACGTGTCGGCAATGTTTATTTCATGCGCTTTTATCACAATGCATTTTGATAACATCGATATAATAATCTTCATTGAGTCTCTATTAATATAAACGCGCGTAATGAGGTTTGGTTGACAAAAATATTAAACTTCCTTAATTATTTGTCTTTTAATTATTTGTCTTTTAATTATTTGTCTTTTAATTATGGCTAAAAAGGTTCTGAGTTACTTGGTTTGTGTTCTCTAGCTACCTACGAAAAAAATGTTTAGCTTTTTATTTTATCAAAAACGGTTGAGAAGCAGATAAATAATACTATGTTAAGGACTAAATCTATTAGCTAACATTTTTCAAAGTTAAGTACATTACCAATACGTAAGCAGACAAAAGTATTTTAAAACTAACCATATGTTGTTCGCAAAGCTGAGATTAGAAAAATTGTGTTATCTATTTTCTAACTAGTGTTAAACGATTTTGGTGAGAGATTTGATCTTTACATAACTTTACTAGGCTATCTATTTAAAACAACACGTGAGTGCTCTAGAGTAATATTACCTCGTTATAGCAGGCCTATATTTATGATACCTTTGCAATTAAGAAATAAACCAATAAGTTATTTAAGGACTTTTCATGTCTAAAACCTTGATAATTAATCTGGTTAAACGCGGTTATAAAATCATTACTTTATTACTATTATCTTTTAGCTTACTTGCCTGTGGCGGCAGTGATAGCGATACGGAAAGTACCTTAGAACCAACGCCAGATCCCATTCCTACTCCTGTACCCGATCCTACTTCAGGGTATATTCCTAACCCTGACTTGAATGAAACACCTAATGGCATGTTGAATGCGGTATTAACAAATCGTAATCCGGATTGTCGTGCCTATGTGACTGATGATAATAATGGCGATTATGGTGCAAGAGGCATCACTGATAGGTCAAACTTAGCCGTTGGTGCACCCTATTTTCCAGGGTCAAACAAAGAAAGTATTGTCATCATTGATTTAGTTATTGTTAGCGGTGGTTATATTCAAAACCCAAGTAATCCAGATCAGGCAGGCAGTTGGAATTATGCATCGGTTATTGAAACTAATGATGCTGAATTAGCCACGCATTGTCGAATGCAGCATAATATGATCCCTAATCATGATTTAGGTTGGGATGTTGGTTCACCTAATGAAGACAACGTATGGGTAACGGAGATAGACCATGATGATATGCAAATAACTTACCTTCCCATAAATCCTCAACTTTCTAACCCTTTAGTGGCCGATGATACCGATCGTAATCCTACTAATTTTATGGACTACGACGGTATTTTATTAAACGGTATTGGCATAGCGATGGATTCCGGTTTTTGCTATAACCCGGATCATGCACGTGTAAATACTGCCGGTAACTCAACAGGTTGCGGTGACGGATCTGTTTGGTTTGAAATTCCCGCTTATACTCTGCAAGAGCCTTCGGCGGAAAAAATGGCCGCCATTTTTGATGAATATTTTGGTCATGGTTTTGAGGGCACATATCATTACCATGCGATGACACACCCTTTACAATCCAATGACGAAGCAACAATAGCACCAGGCCTAAATGGTTCACCGTTAATTGGTTTTGCTAAAGACGGATTTCCTATTTACGGCAAGTGGTTTATAAATACAGAGGGAGACTTAGTTATAGCTAAATCAGGCTACAAGCTTAAAAATTGGGCCTTGAATCCGGATGAAAATGGTTTTGGTCAATCCCGTCAACCTTATACGAATATCCCGCCATTTAAAGAACACGGCACGCCACCAACACCTTGGGATGTTCTAAATCGCGCACAAGATTTTGACTTTAGCTTTACTAGCGAACCTTTTGGTATACCGCTAGGGCGGTATATTGACGATTGGGTTTATGATAATGGTAATACTGGCAATTTAGATGAATGCAATGGTGCTACTGATGTTAACGGCATTTATGGTTATTATATAACCGATGAGTACCCCTATGGACCTATTTGTACCTTTGGCGTACATGAACCATCGTTTGGTAAAGTTCCTCCACTGCGCTGGGATGATGAATTAGCGGACCCAGCGAGAATATTCGATGAAATGGGTAATAAAATTAATGGCCACTAAACTTTGTCTCTAGCCAGACATCCAACCACTATGGTTAGGATTAATAATGCAATAGAGCACTCTAGCGTTAGTCGTTCAGTTTATTAAAAGCATGACAAACTCTCACAGTTGCACTACTTGTACTTTGAGATGATTTTTTCGATTGTGCCATCGGTATACATTAGTTTCAGCTCTTGCCGTAACTTATTCACCATAATTTCAGGTACTTTGGTATTGCAGGCAAGTGCACGCAACGTTGAAAAGTAAACTAATTGCTCTTTCATATTAGTAATTTTATGCTTATCTGCTAAATATTTAGCAGATAAGGTATCGGCTGCCCATATATCGATTCTTTTCTTCATAAGTCTCTGAATATTCGGTGCATCTCTTGGTGTCATGTAAACGTTATAGCCCCAGCTAATTAGATATTCAGCCACGGCACTGCCATTATAAGTACCAATTAGCAGCCCTTTAGCATCATCAATGGTTACTAGTTTATGAGGAAAATCCTTCCGCGTATAAAAGCCAGTTTGAGTAATTAGAAGAGGGCTAATCCAGTGATAGCTCGCCTCTCGTTCCTGATTCCGTTGCATAGGGAAAATACATGTATTTTCATCACTCAAAGACATTCGCATAGCACGTTTCCATGGCACAATTATTATTTCGTAATCAAAATTAGCACGGGTAAAAAGTTGAGAGACAATATCAATACTTGCACCGGTGCCACTACCATTTCCTCTAATACTATAAGGTGGTAATTCCTCTGTTAATAAAGTAAATTTTGTTGCATAGACGGATGATGTCAATATGCTAAGAATAAACACAGTTAAAGACATAACATAAGCTTTCATCATTTCACCTGCCTAATTCCAAGCTTCAAGTGAAGATTCGTATGGCAGGGTTACCCCTTGTGGTTTTTCATTTTCCAGCTTAGCTTTTGGCGCACCGGGTTGATTTAACCAATAGGATTCATCTTTTTGGGGGTTCATCTTAGGCGCACAACGTTGTTGACCTTTTTGTTCTAGTGCTATTAAACGCTCATCCATTTCAGTAGCCATTTTATTCATCGCCGCTTGAGGGCTGAGTTGGTCATTTACAGCAAGTGATATATTCTTCCACCACAAATCGGATAATCCTGGATAGTCAGGTACATTGGTTCCCGTAGGGGTCCATGCGACTCTGGCTTTACTACGATAGAAATCAATTAAACCACCATATTTATCAGCCACCTTAGTCATTCTATCGGACATAATGTCTGAATTTCGGATAGGTGTAAGACCTATTAACGTTTTCTGTAGCGAAACCGTTTTGGAGGTGACAAATTGTGCATACAACCATGCTGCTTTTCTATTTTTGAGAGGTGTTGATGTCATGAAAGTCCAAGAACCAGTATCCTGATAGCCTAACTTCATGCCTTTTTCCCAATAAGGCCCTCTTGGGGAAGGCGCCATGCGCCATTTTGGTAAACCATCACTACCCATGACTGGGAGTTTGGGATCTGTCAAAGCAGCAGTAAATGCGGTATACCAAAATATTTGCTGAGCAATAGCTCCTTGGCCAGGTAATGCGCCAGCCTGGCTGAAATTCATACTCTTGGCTTCTGGCGGTGCAAATTTATTCAACCATTCGGTAAACTTTGTGATGGCATAAACAGCTGCTGGGCCATTTAATGCTCCACCTCGGCTCACACTAGCGCCTACAGGATGACAACCTTCTACTCGAATCCCCCACTCATCTACGGGAATACCATTGGGGATACCCTTATCGCCTGCGCCGGCCATAGATAACCAAGCATCAGAAAATCGCCAGCCTAAAGAAGGGCCCTTTTTGCCATAATCCATATGGCCATATACTTTTTTACCATCAATGGTTTTAACATGAACGGTAAAAAATTCAGCGATATCTTCATAAGCACTCCAGTTTTGAGGCACACCCAATTCATAACCATAAAGTTTTTTAAAGTTTGTTTGAAAGTCAGGGCGAGCAAACCAATCGGCACGATACCAGTACAGATTAGCAAACTGTTGGTCTGGTAATTGATAAAGCTTACCATCGGGCCCAGTGGTAAAACTAAGGCCGATAAAGTCATCTAGGTCCAAGGTTGGCAGCGTTACATCCTTGCCTTCGCCCGCCATAAAGTCAGTTAATGCAACCACTTTGCCGGTACGATAATGTGTACCGATAAAATCACTATCGTTGATGTAAGCGTCATAAATGCTGTAATCCAATTCGCTTTGAGCGGCAATTTTTTTAATCACATCATCTTCACCGGTGATCTCATGAACCAGTTTTATTCCGGTGATTTCCTGAAAAGCTTTCGCTAACACTTTCGCCTCATAGACATGTGTATCGATACGTTCAGACACAACACGTATTGTCATGCCTTCAAAGGGTTTGGCCGCATTGACAAACCACTGCATTTCCTTCATTTGTTGATCTTTAGTTAGGGTACTTTCCTTAAACTCACTGTAAACCCATTTTTCTGCTGCTAGCATGTCTGCCATACAGGACACGCTCAGAATACTCGTACATAGAAAAAGAGTCAGCTTTGATAACCTGTAACCTTTACGAACTAAACACTGC
>JALJPA010000123.1 GCA_022969215.1 Colwellia sp.
CCGCTAGTCGGTTTTTCTGCTCCGACTAAGATCTTCGCTAAGGTTGACTTACCAGAGCCTGTTTCCCCAACAATCGCTAGGGTCTTTTTTGCTTCTATGGCAAAAGATATCGGTGCTAGGGCATTAAACTTTCGTTTATGATACCAATGTCCTTTAAGCTTGAACGATTTTGATATGTTCTTTACATCCAATAAAACACTCATCTTAGTTATTTCCTTTAACAGTTTTGTGTTTTACCGCTTTATGTTTTTGTGATTCTTTTCTTGGTGATTCATGGAGTATTGGAAAGTGACAACTTACCTTATGACCATGAAAATTGCTGACCTTTGGCGCCGATACACAGGTTTGCTGAGCCCTTGGACATCGAGGACCTAACCGACAGCCGATAGGTAAATGTTGTAAAATAGGAATACTACCGGGTAGGGTCATTAAGCGCGATTTAGTCGGTAATTGCAGGTTAGCTTTGGTACTACTATCTACTAAAGCCCGCGTATAAGGGTGCATTGGCCTATTAAATATTTGCTCAGTGGTGCCCGCTTCAACAAATTGACCGCTATACATTACCGTGATCGTGCTGGTCCAGTGAGTAAGGTTTTCTAAATCATGGCTGATCAATAAAATAGACATGTTTTTTAGTTGGTTTAAGTTGGCTAATAACCGGTAAATTTGTCCCTGGTTAGTACTTTCCATCGTGGCTGTTGGCTCATCGGCAATCAGTAATATGGGGCGACCTGCCAAAGCGATTGCTATCATAACGCGTTGACAAATTGCCTCGGTGAGCTGATGAGGATAACTGCTAATGCATTGACTATGTTTTTTAATACCTACTTTATGCAGTAATTTTATCACCGCCTCTTTACGTTGTTTTTTACGTTGCCAAAAATAACCGGATAATTGTTTGCTATCAATGGCTTCACTTAATTGCTCGCCAATTAAAGTGGTTGGGTCTAAGCAGCTCATTGGCTCTTGGAATATCATCGCTATATCACGACATAATAATGCTCGACGTTCATCTATGGTTAATCGCAATAAGTCGATACCACGCCAGTGAAATCGATCAGCATGAACATGCCATTTATCTTCTAAAACTCCGATAATGGCTTGCGCTAATAAGGATTTTCCAGAGCCAGACTCACCCACTAAACCGCGTACTTCACCTTCTTTAATTGATAAACTTACTCTATCTACTGCCAATACACGGCCATTGGGGGTATCTAACTCAATGGATAAATTTCTAATGTCGAGTAAATTCATATGCTCTACTTACGCGCTCTTCTTGGGTTGAGTGATGGCTGAGTGTTTAATGTTAAAGAAAGTAAAACGTCATTGCTCGATGTCGCGGTGGTAACTGTTACTGTCGTTATGTGTAGCAATACCATTAGTTTTCCTTACGTAATTTGAGGGCGTGGCGAATGCCTTCACCCACTAAGTTGGTGGCAACTACAGCAAATAATATTGCTAAGCCTGGTAAGTAAACAGTCCAAGGGGCTATATAGAAACGCTCAAGGCCATTGGCCAAAATAGCGCCCCATTCAGGTAAGGGGATTTGTGCACCTAGTCCTAGAAACCCTAATGTCGCTATATCTAATATTGCCGCAGATTGCGCTAGCGTCGCTTGACTCATTAGGCGTTCAACAATATTAGGAAATACAGAGTAGTACAAAATACGGAAATTACTGGCGCCATCAAGACGTGATGCTAAAACATAATCTTTTCGAAATTCTTCTTTTACCGCATAGCGGGTAATATGGATAAATTGTGGGATAAAGACTATGGCTATTGCCCACACCGTATTACTGATGCCCGGTCCTAAAATTGCGACAATAATAATGGCGAGTAATAAGGATGGAATAGATAGCACTACATCGAGGAAGTGATTTAAAAAACTGGACTTAATACCTCGTGTTAATGCTGATAAAGAGCCGATAACCACGCCGATAACTAACGAGAAAATAACGACAATAAAACTTAAACCAAAGGTAAGTGAGGTGCCATACATCAGCCTAGACAGCATGTCTCGTCCAAGCTCATCGGTACCTAACAAATAACTGACATCACCATCAGGATGCCAGGCGGGTGGTAATAAGATCATCTCTAAATTGCCATCTACAGGCGAGTAGGGGGCTATAATGGGAGCAAAAATAGCTAATAATATAAGAAAAATAAAACAGCAGAAGCCAACCATAGCAACAGGCGTTTTACGAAAAATCCCCCACAGCTGCATAAAGGGGGAGGGAAATACTTCTTCAAGGTATATTTTTTCACGAGCCATGCTGGTTACCTCGCGCTAATGGATTGAGAGCTGCATAAATAAAGTCAGTTAAAATATGAATAATGAATATAAAGCACGACAGCACGAGTAAACCGCTTTGAATGGCAGTGTAATCTCGCTGATAGATACTTTCTATTAACCAGCGGCCAATGCCAGGCCAACTAAAAATAACTTCAGTTACCATGGCAATAGTGACTAAGTTGGCAAACTGTAAACCTACATGGCGTATTATTTTGATTAATGCATTACGTATGGCGTGGCGAAATATTATTTGCTGGAAGCTTAAACCTTTAGCACGAGCAGCTCTGATATAACTTGCGGCTAATACTTCGATCATAGCAGCACGTGATAAGCGAATAAAAATAGTTGCCGGTGCTAAAGCGATAACACAGGCGGGAAGAATAATATGGGCACTGGCATTACTAAAAGCCTGCCATTTATAGGGACTATCACTTAATAAAATATCAATAAATTGGATGCCAGTAACAAACTCTATTTCAAACAGTAAGCTAATTTGTCCTGCTGAAGGCAACCAACCTAGGCCGATAGAGAAAACCAGTATTGCCAGTAAACCTAGCCAAAAAACAGGGATGGAATAACCCAGCATAGCTAAAGATAGTATTACATTGTCACTGGCTTTATTATGGTTTATAGCTGCAATGAAACCCAAAGGTATACCGACTACCATAGCGATAAGTAAAGCAACTAAGCTGAGCTCTATGGTGGCTGGTAACAATTCTATAATCTCATTGCGAATGGGTGACTGACTGGCCATAGACTGACCAAAGTCACCATTAAGGATATGGGTTAAATAGGCACCATATTGATCAACAATACTCTTATCCATTTGGTAAGCTTTATTAAGTTGTACTAATTCGCTTGCTGTGGCATTAATTTGACCTGAATGATTTATAACCGTATCACCCGGGAATAAAAAGCTTAAGCTAAAGGATAATAGGGTCAATACCAGCATAGTGAAAATAAACAAGCTGATTCGGCGTAAGGTAAAAGTTAGCATCTTAGTTACTAACCTTTTTGGATTTATCGGGCTTAGCTAAATTGTGAGGCTCACTAGTTAGTTTAGTTTTAGACGCTTGATAAAAGCTGATACCACCAAATGTTGACAATATATCCCCTTCGACATCTGTGCCCCGTGCTTGAAAACGCTTTGAGTGAGCTATGGGCAATAATGGTACTTCTTCACTAATTATTGCCATGGCCTGAGCATAATAACTTTTTCTTTTACTCATATTAGTTGTTTTAAGTGCTTTTTGTAGCAGTTGGTCAAATTCTTTATTACACCAGAATGTACGATTATTGCCATTTTCGCTGGCTGAGCAGCTTAGCATTGGCGTGAAAAAATTATCCGGCTCGGGGTTATCAGCATTCCAGCCTAATAAAAAGCTTTGGTGCTCACCCAATGATAAACGACGTAAGAAGGTACTCCACTCATAACTGACAATTTTCACTTTTACGCCTATTTTCTTTAAGTCAGCTTGGATAAGCTTTGCCATGGTTACGGCATTGGGGTTATAGGCTCTTTGCACGGGCATAGCCCATAGGTCCATAGTAAAGCCTTGTGGATAACCTGCTACTGCTAATAAAGACTTTGCCCTGACCGGATCATAGGCCATTTCAGGCGTATTACTGTCATAAGCCCACGATGTCTCAGGTAGTATAGATTTAGCTCTGGCTGCTTGAGAGCGGTAAACTGTATCAATTATCGCTTGTTTGTTAATGGCTAAGCTGATGGCTTGGCGCACTAACTTATTATCAAAAGGCTGTTTTTTAGTATTAAATCCAAAGTAGCCAACATTCAATGAGGTAATCGATTCCAATAGCAAATCGCTTCTTTCAGCAATTTTTTCATGAGCTATTGGATAACTACTAACATCACATTCTTTTGCTAACAGTTTAGTTAAACGGCTGGTTTTACTCGGAGATATGTCAAAAACAAGTTGTTCTATTTTAGCTTTCTCTTGCCAGTATAAATCATGACGGTAAAAGCGAATTAATGAACCAACACGGTAATCTTTTAATTTAAAAGGGCCGGTACCAATAGGTAGAATATCTATTTTATGTGGCGTATTTTCAATGAATAGCTTTTCACCGTACTCAGCAGATAAAATCGAAGCATAATCTGTGGCTAAATTAGCTAAAAAGGAACTGTCATTGCGTGTTAAAATAAAACGTACGGTGAAGTCGTTAATTTTCTCTACTTTATCAACCAATTCGTCAAATTTAATACTTTGGAAAAAAGGGTACTGACCACCTGATACATGATGAAATGCATGGCTTTTATCTAAAATTCTATTAAAGCTGAATAAAACATCATCGGCATTAAATAATCTTGTCGGGGTAAAGTAATTGGTTTGATGAAAACGTACATCTTGACGTAAATAAAAGGTGATTTTTTTACCGTCACGAGTTACATGCCAGTCTTTAGCCAGTGAGGGGCCCAAAGTATTATTCTGCCCTTTATAAACAATAAGGCTGTTATAAAGTTGTTTAGCAATGGCGTCAGTCGTTGTCCCTGAAGTACTCAATTGAGGATTAAATGTTTCTGGCGATCCTTCCGAGCAATAGATAATACTGCGTTCACTTAATGAAAGTTTATTAGCCTCATTACAGCCAGTTAGCAGGCTAACAAAAGCCGAAATGAGTAAAGGAAGTGTTGGCTTAAAGCTCATCGTTGATACTGCCATCAAGCAAGTTATATTTTTTTAGGTAACCTCTTAATTGATGATACGTTAATTCCAGGGCGTCTGCGGTTTTCTTTTGATTAAATTGGCAATGTGCTAATGCCGACTGTATTAACTCGATCTCATAATCTTGTGATAAAGATTTTAATGATTGTGGAAACTGTTGGCTCACTATTTTTGCCGCCGCATTCACACTGATTGGCTTGGTTGTGGCGGGTAATTGAGCTTCATCTTTGTACTCGCTATCAGCAGTAGTGGTAATGTTGCCACAGACTTCTTTTATCCTATCATGGGTGCGCATGCTTTGACTCGGTCTAAATGGGGACTCAAAGGGGTCAATAATAAGTTCATGAACAGGTAAATTCGGGTTATTACCGCGATAGACACTGCGTTCAACGACATTTTTCAATTCTCGGATATTGCCGGGCCAATGATATTCAAGCAAGCTACGTTTAGCTTTTTCAGTAAAACCACTAAATAATTCGAACTCAAGCTCACGTGCCATATTAATAGCGAAGTGCTCTGCCAGCATTAAGATGTCATCTAAACGCTCTCTCAGGGGAGGTAGGGTGATAACATCAAAAGCTAACCTATCTAATAAATCCGCTCTAAACTGGCCAGATGCGGCTAACGTTGGTAAATCTTCATTGGTTGCCGCCACTAAACGCACATCGGTAGTAATGGTTCTTGAACCACCAACACGTTCAAACTCACCATACTCAACCACACGTAATAGTTTTTCTTGAATAAGGCCTGAGGTATTAGCAATCTCATCTAAAAAGAGTGTGCCTTTATCAGCTCGTTCAAATCGCCCTTCATGGCGTTTATTGGCACCAGTGAATGCGCCACTATCGTAACCAAATAGCTCTGTTTCAAGTAAGTTTTCATTTAAAGCCGCACAATTAAGCTTTAAATAATTTTGTTCCCAACGTTTAGAGAGAAAGTGCAAACGGGCAGCGACCAGCTCTTTACCTGTACCGCGCTCACCGATAATAAGTACGGGTTTACTTAAAGGAGCAACTTGAGATATTTGCTCGAGTACTTCTAAAAAGCAATTTGATTGGCCAAGAAGGTTATCTTGTTGGTTAAAACGCGCCATAGTAAACTCAAATGTTGGTTTATTTCACTAACAAATAGTGTATTTTATTACTTGAAAGGTTGGAAGGTTTTTTTAAATAAATAATAACTTCTTTTAAAACATGGTGTTATTGTTATTTTAAAAGTTGGCGTAAATAATGAATATCTTAAAAGTGTTGTTAAAGCATAAATAAGCGCTAAGTTAATGCTTAGTTCACGTAAAAGTAAAACCAGTTTGGCATAATTTAGCCATTAGTTGAGGAAGATGTTATGGGTATTTTTTCAAGATTCACAGATATTATTAACTCTAATATTAATAATTTATTAGATAAAGCCGAAGATCCAGCAAAAATGGTACGCTTGATCATTCAAGAAATGGAAGATACCTTAGTTGAAGTACGCTCTAGCTCGGCAAAAACCTTAGCAGAAAAAAAAGAATTAAGCCGTCAAGTGAACCGCCTTGAAAAAGACGCACAACAATGGCAGGAAAAAGCGGTACTGGCTTTAAGTAAAGATCGTGAAGACTTAGCTCGAGCTGCCTTAATGGAAAAGAAAAAAAGTAGCGAAAGCGCGCAAGCTTTATTAGACGAGTTAACACACACCGATGAGCATATCCGCAAGTTGCAAGATGAAATTACGCAATTACAAGATAAGCTATCGGATGCTAAGGCGCGTCAAAAAGCGATTGTCATTCGAGAAAAATCTGCAAGCTCTCGTTTAAAAGTAAAAGAAAATATCCACAGTACTCGAGTTAATGATGCTTTGAATCGTTTTGATCACTATGAACGTAAGGTTGATGATATTGAAGCCGAAGTTGATTCATATGACTTAGGTAGTAAATCATTAGCAGATGAAATTGCTGAGCTTGAAACTGATGAAATGGTTGATGATGAATTAGCCCAGTTAAAAGCTAAGATGAAAAGCAAGAATAAATAGCTTAAATCATTAGCGTCACAGAAAAAGTATCACTACAACATGAATAAAGCATAAACAAAACTATCGGTAGAATAGGATTAAAGGAGAAGTATTGTGGAAGAAGTTATCATGGCACCTGTCATTATATTTATGATTATTGTTGCGCCAATATGGTTGGTGTTGCATTACCGCAGTAAAAAACAAGTAAGCCAAGGCTTAAGCCAAGAAGAGTATATTCAGTTATCAGAATTGTCAGAAGTTGCCGATACCATGGCAGATAGGATACAAACACTCGAAGCGATTTTAGACGCGGAGACCCCAAACTGGAGAACCAAATTATGAATCGAAAAAGAGGTGAGTTATATCGTAACGCCGAGCAGGGCAAGATAGCAGGGGTTTGTGCTGGCATAGCCGATTATTTTGGTTGGGAAACCTGGTTGGTAAGGATCTTAGTGGTCTCTGGTGTGCTTTTTGGTATGCCTTTTCTAATCTTAGCTTATATTGCCGGTTGGTTTATTCTGGATAAATCACCAGAAAAAATCGTTAAAGGTAATCATGAGCAAGGTACAAGCCGATATGCCAATAGTTCTCAACAAGGCAGGCAAGAATATGATGTCAGCAATGAGTCAATAAAGGTAAAAGCGCGAATTTGGCAGGCGGGTGAGCCGCCTAAACAGGCGCTATATGATATTGGCCGTAAGTTTCGCTCGCTAGAAAAAAAAGTACAAGCGATGGAGCAGTATGTCACGTCGGCGGAGTTTACCGTTTCAAGGGAAATTAATAAGCTGTAATAGCTTAATGATTGCCTAGTAAAGAGTAAAGCTGTCCGTTGACAGCTTTACTCTTTCAGCGCTAATGTTTTGACCTTTGCAGTGAACGCTCACTTTTCTAATGAAAAGTAATCAATAGGTGTAATTTTTTTTAAAAGCCCTTATTATCAAATAACTTCTCAAATAAAATATTAATATACAAGTTATCAATTCGTTATGGCATTAATAAGTAAATCATTTTTTAAAAAACGTGGCCTAGATAAGCTAAAGCATAAAGCCAATGAATTACTTAGCCGTGGTCTCGATCAGCATGTTACTTTAGCTGTTACCGGATTAAGCCGTAGCGGAAAAACGGCATTTATTACTTCATTGGTGAATCAATTAATTAATGAAGGTAATGGCACTAAGCTTAGTTTTTTTGATCCTGTGCACAATGGCAACTTTATTGCTGCGAAAAGGGTACCGCAAAAACACTTCCATGTACCAAGGTTTGACTATGATTCCGCCATGTCTGCCTTAACAGCAGAGCCGGCAATTTGGCCCGAGCCAACACATGGTATCAGTGAATTGCGCCTGGCTATTCGCTATCAACCGAAAAAATCAATGCTTAAATATGCCACTGATATGGCCAAATTGACCTTAGATATTACCGATTACCCAGGTGAGTGGTTACTTGATTTACCTATGCTTAAACAAACGTATCAAGAGTGGTCGCAGCAAACACATGATTTAATGAAATGTGCGCCAAGGGCTAAACACAGTGAAAGTTTTCTGGCTAAACTGGCAACAATCGACCCTTTTGCCAGTGCTAGTGAAGAGCTGTTAGCAGAGCTAGCACAGGAATATACTGCGCTTTTACATACTTTTCGCTATGAATTAGGTTTATCTGTTATCCAACCTGGGCGTTTTATATTGCCAGGTGAATTGGCTGGCGCGCCAATCCTAGAGTTTTTCCCTTTTCCGGCGATAGAATATCTTGATGCTAATGATTATCAAAATGCGCCAGATGATAGTTTAGTGGGGATGTTACGCGCTCGTTATCTGGAATATAAAGAGCAAGTGGTGCGTAAATTTTATCAACAACACTTTCTTCGTTTTGATCGACAAATTGTTCTGGCGGATTGTTTAACGCCCTTGAACAATGGCAAAGAAAGTTTTGCCGATCTAGAGCTCGCCATGTCAATGATTCTACAGAGCTATAGCTATGGCAAGTCAGGGCTGTTTTCTCGGTTATTCTCGCCTAAAATTGACAAACTACTGTTTTGCGCGACCAAAGCCGACCATGTTACTCCAGAGCAACATGCCCCTATGGTGGCGCTATTAAATCAATTGATTCATCAAAATAAACAGCATTTGAACTATGAAGCCGTGCAGATTAAAACCATAGCAATAGCTTCTGTTAAGTCGACAAATTCAGGTGTCAGTAAATATAAAGGGGTAGACGTTCCTGTTATCCAAGGACAACGTTTAGCTCAGGTAGAGGTTAAAGAGTCTGCGGAAGTGTTTGGTCAAAGAATAACGGTATTTCCGGGGGCGGTACCCAGCCAGTTACCCAAAGATGATTATTGGCAGTCGAACAGCTTTAATTTTATAGCCTTTGCTCCACTAGCGGGTCTCAACAAACAACAATGTTTACCGCATGTGCGCATGGATCAGGTGTTACAGTTTTTACTGGCAGACAAAATGACATAACTAACCTGAGCTCTGGATAAGCAATATTACACAACAAAGCTATTTTAACCGCTATCAGCGTTATTTTTACTACCAATAGCCAGCTATTGGGTACGTAAAAAAGCCTTGATAAAGACTAAACTATCTTCACTGTGTATAACGTGTAATTTACTATTAAAATTTCATAGCGTTATGACATTCATTATCCAGAGTTCAGGTTAACCAATGAGAGTGATAAAATTAGCAGGGACAATAAAGGCTCAGATAAACAGCCAGTCTTTAGCTAAGGTGATTATTAGCCATATAAGTCATTCAATTTAATTGCTCTTACTTTACTTCACTTCACTAAATTGAGCGCAGAAAACATCAATATTGACCCCCGTGCATTCATGGAACAAGGGTTACCATTTTTACTCGCAGGTAAAAGATATGACTAAGACAGGCAACAAAGACAAGCAAGACAACGATAATTTACAGCAGCAAATACTTTTTAGCGAAAGTGATACATTTGTTGATCAAGGAGAAGATCAGAATAAAGGCACCAATAGTAATGTCACAGAACAGCTTCTTTTTGCCAATGATGACTATTTACCCTTAGCCCTTAATAACGATGGTCTCGATGAAGAGAGGCTTACTGAGCTTGATGCAGAACAGTTACACCAAGGTGTGACGAATGTTAAAAGCGGTAAATACTCATGGTTATGGCGGGTGATCACTGTTTTATTTGTCACCTTACTCGCTATTGAGGCGGTTGATTTCTTTGTAGCGGGTTTTGAACAATCTCCGATCATTACTAGCCTTTATGCGTTGTTATTAACTTCATTGAGCTTTGTGGCTGGTAACGCCTTGTGGCATGAGTTTATTGGCCTTAAGCAGTTCAAAAGTCGACAGAGAATGAAACAGCAAGCAAAGGAGTTGTTATTAATAGATACCGAGCAATCAACGGAGTCCTCTAATCAACGTGGCAAAGATTTTTGTGACAATATTAGCGAAAACCTGCCTTGCGATTTGGTGTTTGATTGCCCGAAAGAACAACAGGGTTGGCATGATGCTTATGCGGGAGATCATAGCTCAAGTGAATTAGTTCAGCTTTACTCACGTTTAGTTTTAGCTAAAGTGGATGAAAAAGCACTAAATGAAGTGGCCAAGTTTTCTAGTGAAGCCGTGGTTTTAATTGCCTTGAGTCCAGTAGCTCTGATCGATATGTTAATAATGTTATCGCGAAATTTACGCATGATAAATAAAATAGCAGGGCTTTATGGCTTAAAGCTGGGCTACTGGAGCCGAATAAAGTTAATAAAACAAGTGTTTGTTAATATGGCTTATGCTGGCGCGAGTGAGTTAGTAGCAGATCTTGGTAGTGATATGCTTGGCGCTGAATTAATGGGTAAGCTCTCTGCTCGGTTCGCCCAAGGTTTAGGCGCGGGCATGCTAACCGCTAGATTAGGCGCTAAAACAATGGAACTATGTCGACCGATTCCTTTCGAAGAAAGGCCTAAATTAACCCAGGTGCGCAAGAAGATCACTCAACAACTTAAATCTTTAATAAGTCCCAGTAAACATTCATAGCCAGAGAAATGGGGCTGTAATACTTCCTGTAACCTTTCATGTACAGTAAATGGGTTTGGTTGTTTTTTAACCGTTCAGTGTTGCTTTATTTTATCTACATTGATGTCATAAGATAAATGCACTAAACAATAAAAATAATTACCTTGAAGTTAATGTTAGTTCCGTCGTTAGTTACAACGTTAAGTTTCAATGTTAAAAATTATTACATTAAAAAACGATAACAAAGTCGCTTAAGATGAAAGGTTAATACAATGGCAAAAGGCACTAAGTATATTTCAAAAGTACCGGATGAACAGGGCATTATAGAATGGTCAGCAGAAGAAAACTCTATTTGGCAGGAGTTGTTCGCTCGTCAACTAGCATGTATCAAAGATAAAGCTTGTGATGAATATCATGATGGCTTAGCCAAATTAAACTTGCCAACGGATCGTATCCCGCAACTTGATGATGTCAGTCAGGTATTAAAATCAACAACAGGTTGGCAATGCTATCCAGTACCGGCTTTAATCGGTTTTGGTGAGTTTTTTAGACTGCTATCGGAAAAGAAATTTCCCGTAGCTACCTTTATTCGTAGTCGTGAAGAAATGGACTATTTACAAGAACCGGATATTTTTCATGAAATCTTCGGTCATTGCCCGCTACTAACCAACCCCTCTTTTGCTAACTACACCGAAGCCTTTGGAAAAATGGGCTTAAACGCGAGTAAAGAGCAACGGGTGTTTTTAGCTCGCCTATACTGGTTTACCATTGAGTTTGGTTTACTTGATACACCTAAAGGTCTTCGCATATATGGTGGTGGTGTATTGTCTTCACCAGGAGAAACAGATTACGCCATGAACAGTACCGAAGTGGAACGTCAGCCTTTTAATGTTTTAGATGTTTTAAGAACACCTTATCGCATAGATATAATGCAACCTATATATTACATGTTAACCAAGGTCTCTGACTTAGATGAAATTAGAAAGTTTGAAGTTGAAGATATTATGGAGTTAGTTGCCAAAGCACAGATGTTAGGGTTACACCAGGCCAGATTCCCGACAAAACAAGCCAGTTAATACTGTGGTGAATAAACTGTTAAAACAGGATTTATAAACTTTAAATCATTGAAAATTTAGTAAGTAACTATAAAAATAATTAAGGATAAATAATGACTGCACAATCAAGCAATAAATTAGCGAGCCAATTATGTGAAGCTTGTCACGTTAATGCACCTAAAGTTAGCGATGAAGAGCTTAAAGAGCTTATTGCATTAATTCCCGATTGGGTGCCACAAGTACGTGACAATGTCATGATGTTAGAGCGTGAATACAAATTTAAAAACTATAAGTTAGCCTGGGCATTTGCCAATAAAGTGTCGGAACTTGCAGAAAGTGAGTTTCATCATCCCGCGATTTTACTTGAATGGGGTAAGGTAAAAGTTACCTGGTGGACACACGCTATTAGTGGATTACATAAAAATGACTTTATCTGCGCAGCTAAAACGGATGAATTAGGTGAATAGTTAACTTCCCATATGCGCTTGTTCTATATAGGCTGCAGTACTCGTTCAATTTATTATAAAAATAACGGGTATAGTAAAATAAAGTACTGACATTTATCAAAGTTTAACTTGGTAAATGTTGTGCTTTCTTATCGTAAAAATTAGTTTACAATAGCCCTTTTGTTAAATTCTAGATTAAGGGCTTGTGAAATGCGTTTGGAAATTACTTGTCATGACCGTGTTGGCATGGGCGAAAAAGTATTAGGTATATTTGTCGAGCACGGCATTAATGTACGTGGTATCGAATTGATGCAGCCAGGGCGTATTTTTATTAATATTCCTGATTTAGATTTCTCTGATTTACAAACTTTTATGCCGCAATTACGCTTGATTGAGGGCGTTGGTGATGTAAAAACAGCACCTTACATGCCATCTGAGCGTGAAAGAAATGAACTATCGACCTTAATAAAAACCTTTCCTGATCCCTTTATCTCAATCGATAGAAAAGGCAATATTCGTATTGTTAACACCATAGTCTCAAATATTATTGGTGGAGGTGAGGACGCCCTTGTTGGGCAACATGTTAGCTCGTGGTTGAAAGGTTTTAATTTTAATCGCTGGTTAGATGCTAAAGATGTATTGGCGCAAACCCGACGTTTGAAATTCCAAGGTGACGATTTTGTTGCTGATATTATGCCAATTCATGTTGCCGGTGAGGAAGACAGCCGTGTACTTGCTGGTGCGGTATTGATATTAAAATCTGAAGCTCGTCTTGGCCAACAAATGAATGCCTTTAAACAGCCTAATGAGAATACTTTCTCAGGCATTCAGGCAACATCAAGTGCTATGCGAAAAGTGATTCGTGAAGCTAAGCGCATGTCGTCACTCGACTCTTCCATTTTAATCATGGGTGAAACTGGTACAGGTAAAGAGTTACTTGCTCGGGCTTGTCATGGAGCCAGTGAACGTGCCGAAAATGCTTTTATGACTTTAAACTGTGCTGCTTTACCTGATGATGTCGCCGAGTCTGAATTATTTGGTGTTGGTGAAAAAGATCAAGAGCAGAGTAAACGTGGCATCTTTGAATTGGCTGATGGTGGTACTGTTTTTCTAGACGAAATAGGCGAAATGTCAGCTAAATTGCAAAGTAAGCTATTACGGGTAATACAAAATGGTAGCTTTAGGCGTGTCGATTCAGAGCAAGAAGTCACCGTCAATGTACGCATCATTAGCTCGACCAATAAGGACTTATTAAACCTTGTTTCAATAGGGGAGTTTAGAGAAGATCTTTATTACCGATTGAACGTTTTTGGCCTTACATT
>JALJPA010000124.1 GCA_022969215.1 Colwellia sp.
GTCCTATTATGAACAATTACTAGCACCACTTATTTGACATTAAATTCGGCAATATTATTCACATTTGAATGACTGCTTAGAATTACCAGATACAAAAAAACATCAATCATTACAATTGATGTTTCCTAAAATCGAATATTAAAAAAAATTAAGATTTTTTCTTAAATCGACGTGATGCTAACCCCATCATTCCTAATGCAAAAATAGCAAGTGTTGATGGTTCTGGAACAGGAGTTATCATGTATGAAAGTGAATCGCCTAATAATTGCTCTCGTTCGGATTGTTGTGCAAGCATGTTTAAATCAAAGCCCCAAGTCATAGCGGAGTATATCTCCGTTTCATTAACTGCTGCAATGAATGGTCCACCCGCTGGAGATGTCATCATGCTCTCGGCAGTACTTACATTAAACGCTGACATCATGGTTCCACCATGTGTTGTTGGTGCTGGCATAACCTGTAAATCGTAAATGTTTGTGCCAGTGATTGAGTGCCCAGTACCGTTACTAATACTACTGTTATTAAAACTTGGCATATTAAAATCGTAACCTGATAAGCCTAAATATGTATCAATGAAGCTCCCTGCGAAATCTTCATCATAAACGCTATGCCCCCCTGCATAAAGGAGATTTCCTCCGCCATCCAGGTATGTTTGTAAAGTAGAAACATTAGTTGTAGTAAGGTTTTCGAATGCACGATCTCCAATCGACCAGATTACAGCATCATAATTATTAAGTATTGATATTGGGTTTCCATTAACACTTATAGCTTCATAGTGATAAGAATACCCTAGATTGCTTAAACTAGTTAACCAGGTACTAGAAGTTCCACGGCCATCTGTATCGTCGACGAAAAGGATCATACCTGCATTCGAGACATTAAACAGACAGCTAACAAAGAATATTATTCCGATTAAAGCTTTTTTTAAAAGTTTAAATTTCATTTTATTTTCCTTTTAAATACATTTGCATTAATTTAGGGGGGAAAAGTCAAAGTTGGAATTGATCAAACTTCATACAAAAACAATACAAGGAACATACCAGAAGTAAAACATCAAGCAATTCCAATATGATGAGAATAAGTACAATTCTTAGTGAACACATACTGTAAAATAACCTGACGCAATCAAACTCATTAATCAGTGGTGCTTCCTACAATATTTTAACAATAGGTAACTAAAATTTAGTTTGCTGCATAAACGCTGTTAGTTGAGAGAGTTTCATTTACAACGACGATAAATCATCGAAACCTTTCTGTTTAATACAATTTCAATAAATGCTTTAGTGGTCGTAATTGATGTGAAAATGATTGTAAATTACCGCTACAAATCAGTGAATACACGCATATCTACCATATCCAACTGACTTGTAATCCTTTTTCAGAGCTAAAACATCATCAGCTATTGGATCGCAAAGTTGGCAATAATTCAAATGGAAAATTTAGTACTGTCATGAAAAAAAGAGTGAGTGTGATCAATTGAACACTGTATGACCGCTTTGGTGGTTAAGCGGACTATTTATTGTAATAAATTCATGCTTCAACTAGGTCAGCGTTGTGGTACTTACCGCCCTTAACATCTCATTTAAAAAAATTGTGAACTCCAAATGAAATAGCTCTTTTGTTAAGGGCTTCTTGGTGCGCTTAGTTGACGTAATGCTTTGAAAATATTAAGGTCTGCTTAGAGCGATAAGCGGGTATAACAAGGTGGCAAGGAGTGAGTCATAAAATATTCTTAAGGTTTTTCAAAATCACCATCATTGCTATCACGCTAAGCAGTCTTTCTGCTTGCTATGGCGATAGAGCTCAGTCAGAACAATTATTTAAAAAATACTGCAATGAAGAAGGACGGGTTGGTCAGTTTATCTATGAGCAAGTGCTGTTAGGGGAGGAATACTTTAGACCTATCCCCACGGATGAAAAAGAATTAAGTCGGCTTGATAAAAGGTTTTATATAGATGACAAAAAATTATTAATTGATAAACACCGCTTTAAACAGAGTTATATCTTTAATGATCAGGTAAAAACGATGCTGTCACCTATAGGGCCTATTTACTCTTTTGAAACAACGATTGTTAGAAAATCTGATGGAAAAGTATTAAGTAAGGCAGTGAGTTTATTGAATATGCTTGATAAATCAAGTGAGTATTTCGCTACTGAGGGAGAAACCTGTCCTACAGGTCGTGACATTCAACGGAATTCACTTTTTAATAAAAATCACCATAATATTATTGAAAAAACATTTAGTCGTTAATTTCTAATTTTAAAGAAAAAAAGGCAATGTTCATTAAGCCTTGTTAGTTCAGGTTTAATCCTATTATTGTCTGCTTATGGCACCTAAGCCGTCCTTTTGAGACGGTTTTTTAGTACCTGAAAAATGTCAGCAATGTGGTACTAACTGACGTATTTAGTTGAACAATCAGTTCAAAAATAACATTTAAAATGTGTTAGGTAAATATGAGCTAGAACACATAACTAATTAGCTTACCTCTCTTAGTTGCATGGTCAAAACTAAAGATATGCTCTCTAGGTGATTCATCACAAACACCAACTAACCGACCTTTATGGGCATATTTACCTTTCTCTATTAATACTTCATTACCACAAATAGGACACTTAGCCTGATATACAACAAGTTGCAATGCTCTTATAGGTTTGCCATTTGACCGTTTACTTTCAGTTCGAACATACCGTAATTGTGAAGAGACAATTTTTAGCTTTGTAAGCCACACAGGCGCAATGCCAATCCGTTTACTTATAGCCTCATAAAATGGTACGAGTAGGTAATACAATCCCCCTAATACTGAGCCCATTATTATTGTATATATTAAGCTAGCATTGGACAGTGCGAATAAGTTCCAGAGTAATAAACAATACGCAATAACGAAAGCTAATATCGGTAAGCCGATATAACTGTAAAACTTCCAACCTGATATTTTCAGATTTAATAAAGGCTTAGCCCAAGTTACTGCTTTAGGTAATTGCGGTACTGAATATTCGATAACAACACTATCTATAGATCTCTTTGTTTTTAACCCTACCTCGAGAGTGATGTTATCCGATAAAGGGATCAAATCAATATAGAAATATGCTTTATGCCCACCGCTAGAATCAGTGCTTTTAATTATTGGTAAGTAACCAACATTATTTAAAGAGCAGAAGTGAGATATATCTTTAATATTGTCCTTAACCAGCTTATCAAAACCTTTTCTGTGACGTGTTATAAAGTCTTTTGCTGCTAAATAATCTGCTTTAACATTATCTGATCTTCGACAAATATCATTTGCATCAAAAAACAAATCCGATGCCACATATCCAGATTCAATGTATTCAGTCGATTGGCTTAGAAGTGCCAAAAATATTTCAACTGGCTTTCTTTCCGTATTATTTGTTTTAACAAAATATTCCTTTAGACATTCACATGCTTTTATTAATACATCTAAATCTACTTGGTTATTAGAAATCATCTACATCCCTATATTTCATTAGACCTAGGTAGAACATACCTAGTACATCATCTGTTTACCTCCTGATTTTAAAGTAATTATTACCCCCGAGTCCAGCACTGACATAAACAGACTAAACGAGGTAATTATGAACTGGGTAGTAATAAAGAAATTTTCAAACTTGTGTGGGTTAACAGAACAAGCAATTAGAGCAAATATCAAAAAAGGAAAGTGGCTAGTAGATACTCACTTTACTTATAGCCCTGATGGGAGAATTTATATCAACATTAAAGAGGTGGAAAAATGGATAGTAAGTTAACAGGTATTACTGCTAATAAGAGCAGTATTCAAATTGCATTTACTTATAACGGTATGCGTTGTCGTGAATCATTAAAGATTAAACCAACAAAATCTAGCTTAAAGGAAATGGTTAGAAAACGAGATGTCATTTTATATGAAATAGCTATGGGAAAATTTGATTACTTGGAGCACTTTCCTAATAGCAAAAAAGCACAACTATTAGCTGGTAGGACATCTTGTACCCTCACTGTCAGCGATATGATAAATGACTGGTTCAAAGCTGGACAGGGCGAATGGGAGTATTCAACTAAGCGCGGATATATAAGTAAGATAGTTCACCACATCGAACCCAACTTTGGTCAATTAACTATTGAGCAGTTTAAACCAAGCATTTTCAGAGACTGGGGAGCAAAAGTAGCACTTTCAGGTAAATCTAAAAATGAAGTACGTTCAATAATGCGTTCCGCATTTCAAGAGCTTGTATACGATGATGATATCGCTTTAGATTTTAACCCTATGGACAGGGTAAAGCGCTATAAACATGTAAAAAAAGAGCCAGAACCATTCACAGCTGATGAAAGAGAAAAAATACTCGATCAAATGACAGGACAGGTGAGAAACCTATACGAGTTTGCCTTTTGGACTGGCTTGAGAACTAGTGAATTACTTGCACTGAGAAAATGTGACTTAGATTTAGATCGCAAGGTTATTTTTGTTCGTAAGGCTTTAGTACACGGCAGAGAAAAAGGTACTAAAACAAAAGCAGGTGAACGAACACATGAGCTGCATAAAAGAGCTTTAGCTGTATTAAAAGACCAAGTAAAGTTATCTCCTGATAATCAAGAGCGAATATTCATTAACCCTCAGACAATGGAGCCTTGGCGTGATGATAGGGAGATAAATTATAAATGCTGGCAACCTGCCCTTAAAAAGTCAGAGGTTAAGTTTCGCAAGCAATACAACACTCGCCATACGTACGCATCGACCATGCTGACACTAAACAGACCTATTGCATGGGTCGCAAGGCAACTCGGCCATAGTAGTGTTAATCAAACATTAGATACTTACGCGCGCTGGATACCTGAAAATGCTTAACAAGTGGTTAATGATGACAGCTGGAACTTCTCCTCTCTAATTGAGTAACCTGTTATCCGGTTACTCAATTAGAGAGGATTTATTATGTATAAAGTTTTATTTAAATTATTATTGAGACATAAGGAAGTAAAAGTACTTGAGAACTATATAAATAAATATGATACTTGTAGTTAATATTGGTGATTTCTTAAAAATAATACGCTATCAATTAAGAGTTACCCTATTTGATGTTTAAAAATCGATTTGTATCATTAACAACAAACAAAAAGATAAGCACCTGAAATGAAACGTATTTATAAAGGTTCAACTCCCCCCCATCGAAAGAAATAGAAGAAGAGATAAACCTTAACTGCCAAGAACAGCCGCTATAAACCACAAGCATAAGCTAGTGCTTTGTTTTTTATCGTACTGTTTAGGAAAGGGACTTTATTGACTGCAAGTAAAGCTAAATTGCGTGCAGCTTTAATCATTGGTGAAGGGTGGCTAAACCCTACATATAAAGCGTCCATAGTAGACATCATCAGCAAGTTCTCTTTTCGCCTCTTTTGCTCATATCGTGCTAGCACTGCTTCATCATGCCAGGCTTCGCCATTGGCGATAGCGTCGGCAATAACATGTTGTAAAGCGATAACGTCTTTAAAACCTAAGTTGACTCCCTGCCCTGCCATCGGATTAATAGTATGGGCAGCATCTCCTAACAGCAGCACTCGCTTATCCTGATAACTATTAGCATGCCTACGTGTTAGCGGAAAAGCACCTTTGGCCAGCACTTTAATATCTCCCAACTGCTTTGGGAAATGTTTAAGAACTTCTTGTTGTAACTGTCTATTGGATAACGAAGCTAAACGGGTAATTTCATCACGCTGATGATACCAAACTAATGAGGCATAGCCACCTAACGAACTTTCTCCGGCTAAAGGCAATAAAGCAACTGGCCCTGTTGGGGAAAATTGTTGCCAAGTAATATCTTGCTGGCTCATTGAGGTTTCAACATTAATCAACATAGCGGACTGTTGATAATCCCAACCCGTCATACCGATAGCTGACATTTGTCTAACTTTTGATTGTGCACCATCAGCGCCAATGACTAGGTTTGTCGTTATCGAGCTATTTGTTAGTGTTAAAGTCGCTTTGTCATTATCTTGCGTTAAAGAGACTAAGCTATCAGGGCAAAAGGCACGAATATTACTCATAGCGTTAATTTGTTGCCAAAGCGCAAGTTGAATTAAGCGATTCTCAACGATATGACCTAGGTAACTTTGTCCAATATCGTCCGCATTAAATTCAGTGTAGGCACTTTCATGCTCCCAAACACCGAGGCGTTTATAAGGGCAAGCGCGCCACTGCTTAACTTGTTGCCAAGCGCCAACTTGGATGAGTAAGTTTTGTGAAGCCAAAGAAATGGCTGAGACACGTAAATCAAAGCTTTGCTCCGCAGAATAGTCTTTTGGCTGGTACTGCTCAACCAAAGCTACCTGTAAACCAAGCTGCGCTAAAGTAAGCGCACTTGCTGCCCCAACCATACCGCCACCAATAACTACACAATCAAAATGTTCCATGCTTTAGAATTCACAACCATATTGTAATATGACTTTATTTTACCCAAGCGTAAGGCTATTTTCGACTGCTTTATTGAATTAATCCTATAAGTGTATAACTTTAGCCCAAGAGTTTAGAGTAAACACTAGCTTACAGACCTAAAATGAGCAGCCCGTTGACAATAACGGTAAGATAAAATCGTTCAAAATTACTAGCAGCTTCTGAACATGCTTTTTTTAAGGTTGCAGTAGATACCCTTATATTATCGTCAAGGCACAGAAAAATATCGATTTGGGTGTTCGTATAGGCTGATTAATTATCATCAAAGGAGTCAATTTGTCAGTACGCTACATTTAAAATAGCTAGTGCCCTAATTCCCCGACACTCATTTACTCCTTACCACTAAAACTTGTTTACTAATAGAAATATGGGTATATTAGCCTTGACCTAATATTCTGATAGTACTTGATAAAATCGATAATTATGTGTGATTTTTTCACAGCAATATCGTTGAGGGGCACAGTCAGAATATATGGGTTTATATTCTAAATTTTAATAATAAGGAAATACTTATGTCCGCATTAAGAAAACAAAAGCATTTACGTATCACAGATGATATTAATTTAGTATACGACTTTACCGAAAAGCCTAACCGTACCAATTTAAAAGCCCATAAAGACCGAGCGGTAGTAGCCAAACTTCGTGCCGACTTGGTATTGCCAAACAATAAAATCCTCACCGTAGATATAAACTTTGATAGCACCAGTGGCTACCACGGCAACACTATGATGATTATGGATGATTTTGGTGTTGAAATGCTAGTCACTGCTTTTGCCGTTAAATACGGGCAAGAGTTTGCAGATAATATTCAAAAAGCTTGGAATGAAAAACAAGAGCTTAGTGACCCACGTAAACCCACTTATATGCTAGTACAAAAGCCTGTTGATGATTGTGTACCAAAAGTATTTGTCGGATGTGGCAAAGAAAAGCATGAAGAGAATATTGCTCCACCGTCGGTTACCTAGGTTTATGTTATTAATGTGGCGCATAATTGCGCCACTCATTTTCGCTAATACTTTTATACTTATTAGCATTTTTAGTTTTCTACCAATCAGCACCAGTTTTGCTAGTAACTCTTTCGAATTAAACAAGCTCACTAATATTTATAATATTATTCAAGACCAACAAGGCTTTATCTGGCTTGGTGGTCAGCAGGGTTTAACCCGCTTTGATGGCAAGCAAAGCATCAACTTCTCTTATGATAACCCCAAGCACCTGCTGCCGTTTAACTGGATTCAGGATTTTGTCCAAGACAATGACTCCTTGTTAATTGCAACGGAAACGCACGGCTTATGGCGCATGAATACTAAAACAGGGCAAGCACAGCTGATAGTTTCTAACGTTGGTGGTATCGATGACAGTAGTTTTAACGATATAGCTATTTTTCGAGAAAGTTATTACTTTCAAACATCAAATAGTTTATATAAATACCAGCCAAAAACCGACAAAACTTATTTAATAAGTGATGAGATAGTAGTAAAAGAAATAGTTCATACCAAAGAACAGCTTTATATATCAAGCCAGTCAGGGCTGTATCAACTTCAAGACGGCAAGTTAAAGAAATTGATTAATGAGCCAATCACAACTGTTATCGCTATTAATAATACCCTAATAGCCATCACAGCCAGAAAAATTTACGCGATAAAAGATGCCGGTGAACAGTTTTCTGTGCTTATAGATGAAAGCATCTCTCAAGCAACTAAACAATATAACCAAGAAAACTTCTTCTCTATCAACAATCAGGGCGTGATAAATAAATATTCCGCGATTGATTTAAAGAAACTACCGCATCGCTTTCAGAACATAAAGGCAAGCAGGGTACTTAGCATGTTACATGATAGCTCAGGTGTACTTTGGCTAACTAGCAACCAAGGAATTGAGAGGCTTTATGAAAGTAGTATTAAAGACCACCCGAAAGTATTTGATATCAAGACTAATGCCAATGAAATCGTCCAACTCAATGATGAAATAATAATTGGTAGTTATGGTGCAGGATTACAAAATTTCATTCGTAATACTTTTGATGATAAGACAAATAATAACTTCAGCTCAAATGGACTAAGAATTACTAACTTAGTGAGCGTTGAACATGAGTTGTTTATTGCTACTTTTGACGGGTTATGGCTACTAAGTAGGGACTCACAGCAAGTAAGTAGAGTGAATTTCCCTGATAATGATAAGTTAATTTTAAAGTTAAAATACAAAGATAACTTGCTGTATATTGCCACCAATGACAATGGTTTATATGCCTTTGATTTAGCCAAACAAAAAATACTCTGGAATATAAAGTCTGAAGATGGACTCAGTAGCTCAGAGGTGATTGACCTTTTACCTTTAGCCAATGGGCAAGTGTGGCTAACCACTGCAAAAGGCCTTGATATCTATGACACAAATACAGGTATAATTACAAACATTGATATATCTGGTGGTAAAAAACTAGTTGCAATAACCCTTGCTGAAAATAAAGTGTTTGCCGCCTCTCTGGGCGATGGCATATTTGCGCTTAACCTACAGGGCCAGTTATTAGCTCATATTGGTCAGGGGATTAGCTTTAGTGGTCTGCTGATCGAAAAAAATGAAATTTGGGCATCCGCCAGACCAGGACTATACAGATTAAACCCTAAAAACTATCAACTAAGCATGTTAGAGAATACCGGAGAATATTCTTTTATTGGCAGTAGCTTAGTACATAATGATGCTTTGTATTCTTCTCATTACGGTGGGATATTAGAGTTAAATTTAACCAAGCAGCCTATATTTCATCCAAAAGTACTTATCAGTAAAACCACTGTTTCAGGTGAATCCTACTTACTCAACAAAACGATTAAAGTGGCGAGTAGTAATGACTTAATCACCCTAGATTTAGCCAGCTTAGATTACCGACCAGGACTTGGTAAAAAATACCAATATCGAATCAATAATAGTGGCTGGCAAGCAATAAGTGGTGCTCAACTAACCTTAACAGGCCTTGCTTCTGGTGATTATAATATAGAAATCATGGCTACCAACAGCCTAGGTCAATGGAGCGACAATAAAGCATATACCGAAATTCATGTTGCTTATCCATGGTACTGGACAGTAGAACTGAGAATCATCTATGTCATATTCATATCATTTCTCGTGTTATTGGCTTCTTGGTTACTTTTCTTACGGGCAAAATCAATTAATCGTATTCATCATTTACTCAAAGATGACATGCGAAATTACGGTAGAGTGATGAAAACTATTCAACGAAATTTGCAACTGACTTCCACGTCACTAGCAAATAATGAATTAGAACAAGGTAAGCAATTAGTTGAGAAGAGTATCTCGATACTTAAAGAGAGTATTAATAGCCAAGAGCCTGACAACCTTGCCGGAAAAACGTTAGCAATAGCGATTCCTTTTTTAGCTAATTATATCCATAGCAAATACGAAGTTAACTTGCACTTTAATCTTGATGATAAAGTGGATAGCCTTACCTATGAGCTGAAGGCTGATGTCTATAAAGTGATATTTGAAGCAATAATGTCTGCCACCTTCAAAAGCGAAGCCGAAAACTTTAGCCTCACTTTAAAAGAGGTTAAACAAAAACTATGGCTTACCGTTAATAGCGACAATGACTCTTTTAAACAACTCACTAGTAAAGTTAATTTTGATCTTGGTAGTTATACTATTCGTCAAATCATCAATAAAAATCACGCATCGCTGAATTCGTTCTCCAACGATGACGGTAGTAGTCAGCTGGTGATCAGCTTTCCACTAATGGCCTTAAATTAGTTTGTAATTTCAATACAAAACTGAAAATAATGAAGGCATTTACAACTAGTTGCTTTATTAATTCGAAATTAGTCCTCAATTGGTATAAAATACGCCTCCTTTTATCTGTACTGGGCTGCTTAGGCATTTTACAGTACAATTTGTGCGTGAAGAGTGAAGTAAATGAGTAAGAAGCTATATATCAAAACTTGGGGCTGTCAGATGAACGAGTATGACTCGCAAAAGATGGCAGAATTGTTGGATTCAACCCATGGGTACTCCTTGGTTGACGAAGCGGAACAAGCTGATGTTATTTTGCTTAATACTTGCTCTATTCGCGAAAAAGCACAAGAGAAAGTTTTTCATCAACTAGGTCGTTGGAAGCGTTTGAAAGAGACCAAGCCTGATTTACTAATTGGTGTAGGTGGCTGTGTTGCCTCACAAGAAGGTGCTGCAATACGTAAACGTGCACCTTTTGTCGATATGATTTTTGGTCCACAAACCCTACATCGCTTACCTGAAATGATTAATCAAGTACAGCAGTCAAAAAGTCCTGTTGTTGATGTGAGCTTTCCAGAGATTGAAAAATTCGACCGTCTGCCTGAACCTAAAGCTGACGGTGCTAGTGCTTTTGTTTCTATTATGGAAGGCTGTAGTAAATATTGTACCTTCTGCGTAGTGCCTTATACTCGTGGTGAAGAAGTTAGTCGTCCTCTTGATGATGTGCTCTATGAAATCGCGCAACTTGCTGCGCAAGGTGTACGTGAAGTAAACCTACTAGGTCAAAATGTGAATGCTTATCGTGGTGAAACACACGATGGCAGTATTTGTCGTTTTGCTGACCTCGTACGTTTGGTTGCGACTATCGATGGTATCGATCGTATTCGTTATACCACCTCGCACCCGGTTGAATTTACTGATGACATAATTGAAGCCTATGCTGATGTGCCTGAACTAGTAAACCACCTGCATCTTCCGGTTCAAAGTGGTTGTGACCGTATTCTTACTCAAATGAAGCGTGGTCATACCGCCATTGAGTATAAATCTCAAGTGCGTAAGCTGAAAAAAGTACGTCCTGATTTATCTATGTCTTCTGACTTTATTATCGGCTTCCCGGGTGAAACCGATGAAGATTTCAAGGCAACTATGGACTTAATTAAAGCGGTAGATTTTGATATAAGCTTCAGCTTTATTTATAGCGCTCGTCCTGGTACCCCAGCAGCAGATCTACCTGATGATATTAGCGATCAAACTAAAAAAGATCGTTTAAAAATGCTACAAGACCAAATAACACATCAAGCATTACGTATTGCCAGACAAATGCTCAACACTGAGCAGCGTGTTCTCGTTGAAGGCCCTTCTAGAAAGAATCCAATGGAATTACGTGGTAAAACAGAAAATAACCGTACGGTTAACTTTGTTGCCCCGCATAGTGTTATTGGCCAATTTGTCGATATCAAAATTACTGATGTAGTTGCCAACTCTTTACGTGGTGACTTAGTAAGACAAGAAAAAGACATGGGCCTTCGAATTGCCCATTCTCCTGCTGATATTTTAGCGAATAATCACCACACGGCAACGCCAAGTAACCTAGATGAATTAGGTGTCGGTACTTTTACACCATAGCAGCCCATTGGGCAGTATTAAGCACTTAAAATTTAACAAAGCGGAAATGAATTTGACCACAGCAACGACTAAGTCACGAAAGTTAAGCCGAGAAGTTTTTAACTTGGAGCCTGTAGACAATCATAGGCAAGCAAACTTATGTGGCCCTATGGATGATAACTTAAAAACTATCGAACGCCGCTTAGGTGTAGAGATAAGTTACCGAGGTCATGAGTTTACCGTCGTTGGTAAACCTTCAAATTGTCAGGCTGTGGTTAAAGTTCTCAAAGGCCTTTATCTTGAAAGCCAAGAAGTAAAAGGTGATAGTAATATCATCTCTCCTGAGATGGTGCATTTAGCCATTCTAGAAGCTGATTGTCTCGAGCAAGAGCCTGTTAAGGATCAAATATCAGCAGAGTTAGATAAAAAGTTCGATGATATGGTAACCATTAAAACCAAGCGTGGTGTCGTTAAACCGCGCAATGGTAACCAACAAGCTTATGTGCAAAACATCATTACCAATGATATAACCTTTGGCGTAGGTGTTGCAGGTACCGGTAAAACCTATTTAGCTGTGGCCTGTGCAGTAGATGCATTAGAGCGTCAAGAAGTACGTCGTATTTTACTCACTAGACCTGCCGTAGAAGCAGGTGAGAAACTAGGTTTCTTACCTGGCGACTTATCCCAAAAGATAGACCCTTATTTAAGACCCCTTTATGATGCTCTTTTTGAAATGCTTGGCTTTGAAAGAGTTGAAAAATTGATAGAACGTAATGTCATAGAGATTGCACCACTTGCTTATATGCGTGGCAGAACCTTGAATGATGCCTTTATTATTTTAGATGAAAGTCAAAACACCACGGTTGAACAAATGAAGATGTTTTTAACCCGTATTGGTTTTAACTCGCGTGCTGTTATAACAGGTGATATTACGCAGGTGGATTTACCTCGTCATCAAATGTCGGGTCTTCGCCACGGCATTGAAGTTTTACAAAATATCCCCGGCATTAGTTTCAACTTCTTCCAATCTAAAGATGTTGTCCGTCACCCCGTTGTTGCCAGAATTGTTGACGCTTATGAGAGTTATGAGCAAAAGATAAATAGACAGAAGCAAGAAAAGAAAGATGCACAACAAGCAAGTAATGCTAAGAGCAATTTAAGCTAGTGGCTCATGTAATAGATCTACAAATTGCATGCAAGAAAATCGAGTTACCCACTAAAGCGCAATTCCAACTATGGGTTGATAGCGCTTTAGCAGAAGTGACGAGTGAGCCTAAGCAGGAGTTTGAACTGACCATTCGTTTGGTAAACAGTGCCGAGAGTCAACAATTAAATAATCAATATAGAGGCAAAGATAAACCAACCAATGTATTATCTTTTCCTTTTGACGTTCCTGATGGCATAGAGCTTAACTTATTAGGTGACTTGATTATTTGCATTGATGTTATGAAGCAAGAAGCACAAGCACAGCATAAAGATCTGTTTGATCATTGGGCACACCTTGTTATTCATGGTTGCTTGCATTTAGTTGGCTTTGATCATATAAGTGACAGCGAAGCCGATGAAATGGAATCTATCGAGATTGCTATTTTAGAAAAGTTAGGGATTAATAATCCTTATTTAGAACAGTAAGTTCTAACTATTAATTAAAAAATAAACTTAATAAACTTAATAAACTTAATAAACAACTTAACTCATAATGTGATTAATAACATATTATTGAACAAAATAAAGGAAGAAAAATAGCTCTATGAGCGATGACAACCCCCACTCTAGTAACGGTTCAGCCAGTAAGTCCTTATTGCATAAAGTTATGCAAGTTCTAATACCTGAGCCGAAAAATAAAGATCAATTGGTAGATGCATT
>JALJPA010000125.1 GCA_022969215.1 Colwellia sp.
CCTGATTGACGAAACACGTAAATTACATGTTTGTGGTAATAACCCAGTATGTGATGGTATTGAAGTTGAAAAGGGTGAATTTAAGATTAAAGGTTACGATGGACCAATTTTAGATTGTGACCGTTGTGAAGCTCCAATGGAGTTGAAATCTGGCCGTTTTGGTAAGTATTTTGATTGTACTAACGAAGAATGTAAAAATACGCGTAAATTGCTTGCTAGTGGTGAAGCTGCGCCGCCTAAAGAAGACCCTGTACAATTACCTGAACTTGAATGTGAAAAATCTGACGCTCACTTTGTTCTTCGTGATGGCGCTGCCGGAATTTTCTTAGCGGCTAATACTTTTCCTCGCTCAAGAGAAACTAGAGCACCGAAAGTAGCTGAGTTACAACGATTTAGAGACAGGATTTCCGAAAAATTCTATTACTTAGCTGATGCGCCCGCAGAAGATAATGAAGGGAATTTAGCGGTAGTACGTTACAGCCGTAAAACCAAAGAGCAGTACGTAATGACTGAGATTGCAGTAGAGGATGGCAAGCCGAAAGCAACGGGTTGGACAGCTAAGTATATTGACGGTAAGTGGGTAGAAGACATACCTAAGAAAAAAGTAGCGAAAAAGAAAGCTGCTAAAAAACCAGCAGCGAAAAAAACCGCTAGTAAAGCTAAAGCAGCTAAAAAAGAAGATACAAAATCAGCCTAGAAAATTTATTCTAGTATGAAAACAAAAATAGATACCTTTGGGTATCTATTTTTTTTGTCTGATTTTCGTCTTTTTTTATCTAGTATGGTATTAACATACAGTCCTAACCTAAGCCCTAATCTAAGCCCTAATCTAAGTCCTCTAATTCATCTAGAACCTTTCTAGCTTGTGCTAAAGTACAATCCGTTAGTGCCATTAAGGCGGTAACGGTAATATTATCAAGGCGAGTAGCCAGTACTAACAGGTTATCATGGCTTGAATATTGATATTCTCTTTTAAGTAATTTGCCAAGCCATAACCAACTGTCTTCATGCTCTTGCTCGATAAGTGTAACTAGGGCTTGTATCTGACTAAAGCTAGCTTTGAGTTGCCAATTCCTAGAACGGCCAATACGGCTTAATTCACAGCCTAATTGTCTGATATGGGATTTTAAAGCGTATGCCTTCATCGTTCGACGAACAAAGGCAGGCAAGTTAATGGTATGGATTACTTCCACGGGGAATAGGTCTTAAGTTGTTAAAATAAAGCCAGCAGTAAGCTGGCTTAGAGAAAACTTACCATTTTTTCTTCGGTTGGAATATTACGTCTAATTCATTTTCTTCACTTTTTGCTTTTTTCGCGGCATCTTTAGCATTAGTATGTTTCAATGCATCAGTAATATCTTCTAATTGCTGCGTTACCTGAGCATGCTTTTCCGCCACATAGTCTGTTTTAACGGTACTGTTTGCTAAACTTTGTAGAGCCTTTTCAAAGTATTGTCTGGCCGAGCCAAGCATCTCTTTATTAAAGGCTTGAGTGCCGCGTTTAACTAAACTTTCAATATTAATTTTTAACTGCATGGTCGCTAACTTTTGGTCTTCTGCGGTAAAGGTTTGCGCATCTAATGCACCTTTGCTTTGCTCTGATTTAAGTACGACGCGTAATTTTTTAATACACTGTAAAATAGCAACTAGTTGTTGTTCGTTATCAGGCAGAATAAAACTATCATCGACACCTGCTTGATTATCAGCGAGGTCTTCAGATGCTTTTAATCGAGATTTTAATTCTTGAGCTCTTTTTTTGATACCTTTGACTTCCGGCATAAGTTCTTGCATGGTTTTTGCTGCATTCAAGCTACGGCGATTTAATATTTTGACAATATTAGGGTTGCTAGGTAAGTTTGCTAAATGGAAAATAAGCTCTTCACTTTCATCTATAATCGCTTTTTGCTTAGCTACCTTAACGCGTTTTTCAGCTTCTAACTTTTCTTTATGTTGTTGAATAGAGGTCACCACAACAACAATAATGATTAAGGCAATGATTAACCCAACAATAATAGCGATCATCTAAGATTCTCTTGAATAAATAAACTACTAGGCAGTCTACAAAAAATGCTTTGCTTAGCATAGGGCTAGTTGCACATTTAACTCAAAAAATGGCGGAAAAAAGGTATTTATAAATATATACTCAAGCTACTTCAAGATTCTCGTTTCAGGACGGCAGAGCGATTCATAATCAAGGCGCGTGTTTTATTAATGGTCATTCCCTTAATTACCTACGCAACATTGAATATGATTTGCTCATTCGTCCCCGTAGGGCTGGTTTAGAAACGCTTTATCCGTCGTTATTGATTTCGACAAGGGAGTAACCATTCTCTTCAATCAATGCCTTGCCTAAAGACGTTTCTAATTCCAGCTGAATCCTGCATCTTGAGGTTGTTTGGTTATAGTATAACGAAGGAAAAAAAACTTTATCGAATTTGGCTGAAGTGGTAATTTTTATTTACAAAAAGTAAAAAATTATTATGGTATAAATGATCGATTAAGTATATTATTTTGGTATAAGAACGTTAAAAACCTCGTATTTATTAATGCCACTTGAGTATTCATATGAAATTACAGCAGCTGCGTTACATCGTTGAAGTATTAAATAATAATCTAAATGTTTCTGCCACGGCAGATAGTTTGTTTACCTCTCAGCCAGGTATCTCTAAACAAGTGAGAATGCTTGAAGATGAGCTAGGTATTCAAATATTTGGTCGTAGTGGTAAGCATCTAACTCATGTCACAGAAGCTGGTCAAGATGTCATTGATATTGCGACGAAAATCTTGTCAAAAGTTGAAGCTATTAAAGCTGTTGCCCGTGAGCATACTCAGCCTGATGAAGGTAAATTACGTATTGCTACCACACATACACAAGCTCGTTATGCCTTACCTGATGTTATTAAGGGGTTTATTAAAAGGTATAGCAAAGTTTCCTTGCATATGTCTCAAGGCACACCCGCACAAATAAGTGACGCGGCCGCTAAAGGTGATGCTGATTTCGCTATTGCCACAGAGTCGTTACACTTATACAACGATTTGGTCATGCTACCTTGCTATCATTGGAATCGAAGTATCATTGTTCGACCTGATCATGCTTTAGCCAAAAAACAAAATATCACCATAGCGGATATAGCACAATATTCACTGGTGACTTATGTTTTTGGTTTTACTGGACGCTCTGAGCTTGACGCTGCTTTTGATGCTGCAGGAGAAAAACCGAAAATTGCTTTCACCGCGACAGATGCGGACGTAATTAAAACCTATGTGCGTTTAGGCGTTGGCGTTGGCGTGATTGCTTCCATGGCAATTGACCAACGTATTGATAGTGATCTTGTGGTCATTGATGCTAGTCATTTATTTAAAGCGAGTACCACTAAAATTGGTTTTAGACGAGGTAGCTTCTTACGTGCGTATATGTACGATTTTATTGAGCGATTTGCCCCTCATTTAACAAAAGATATTGTCACCCGTGCTATGTTATTAAAAAATAATCATGAGGTTGATGAATTTTTAAAGGATTTGAAATTACCCACACGCTAAAGATTATTTATAACGAGAGCAATAATTACTTTTTGCTCTCGTTAACAGTCTTTTGACCGCGAACTAACCATATAAATTAAGAAACTTCGCCTGTAAATCATTTTTATTTTCAATATGCTCGGCATCTGGTTTCACACAATCGATGGGACAGACACTTACGCAAGTCGGCTTTTCATAATGGCCTACACATTCAGTACATTTATCTACGTCTATTTCATAAATTTTAGCGCCAAGGCTGATTGCATCGTTCGGGCATTCAGGATCGCACATATCACAGTTGATGCATGAGTCTAAAATTTTCAACGCCATATTGTTAATTCCATCCAGCTAATGCGAAGTTATTTATACCCGGAATAGCCACCATTGTTATTATCAAACCTCGTTCTAACTATTAAACTTGTTGGCTTTGTGTAAAGGGATGACGTGTAGTGCCACCTTCATCTAAATAGCGCATGATAATACCAAAAGATAGCTCTAGCTCTGTATCAAGCTCAATGGCTACTTTATGGCCTGAGCCTTTAGCATCACTAATACTTTCACCGTTTTTGCTATTAATCATCTTATGTAGGGTAAATGTTTGATTGCCATTAGGGGTCATCAACTCAAGCCTGTCTCCTGTTAGGAATTTATTTTTCACATCAATTTCAACAAGGCCTGTTTGTTCATTTCGTCCGAGTACTTCACCAACAAATTGCTGAGTATCACTTTTTGAATAGCCGAAATCATAGTTTTGTGTATCACCATGGCGGTGACGTTGTAAAAAGCCTTCGGTATAGCCACGGTGTGCCAGATGTTCTAGCTCGGTACTAAGACTTGGGTTAAAGACTTTCTCAGCTACGGCATCATTGATCGCGTTGCCGTATACTTGGGCTGTTCTTGCACAGTAATAAAAAGATTTTGTACGGCCTTCAATTTTCAATGAGTGCACACCCATTTTTACCAAGCGATCAACATGTTCGACCGCACGTAAATCTTTCGAGTTCATGATGTAGGTGCCATGTTCATCTTCAAATGCTGGCATATATTCACCAGGGCGACCTTGCTCTTGAAGTAAAATGACATCATCAATAGGTTTTTGTGGAGCAGTGATAATATCTTGCTCTGGTAGATAAATATCAACAGGCTTAGGCTTAACAGCAATAATGTCACCCGTTTCAGTTTCTTTCGCTTCATGAATATCATACTTCCAGCGACAAGAGTTAGTGCACGTTCCCTGGTTGGGATCGCGTTTATTAATATAGCCGGAAAGTAAGCAGCGACCTGAATACGCCATGCACAAAGCGCCATGGACAAAAACTTCTAATTCCATATCAGGGCAATGAAAGCGTATATCTTCAATTTCATCAAGGGATAGTTCTCTTGATAAAATGACTCGTTCTACGCCTTGTTGTTGCCAAAACTTAACCGTGGCCCAATTGACGGCATTTGCTTGTACTGACAAGTGAATTGGCATGTCGGGGAAGCTCTCCCTAACCAGCATAATAAGACCAGGATCTGACATGATTAATGCGTCGGGCTGCATAGCAATAACAGGCGTAATATCTTTAAGAAAAGTTTTTAGCTTACCGTTATGTGGAGCAATATTATTAACTAGGTAGAATTTTTTACCGAGTTGGTGGGCTTCATTTATTCCTATTTGAATATTCTCTAAAGTAAATTCATTATTCCTGACTCGTAAGGAGTAACGCGGTTGACCGGCATAAACAGCATCAGCCCCGTAGGCAAAAGCATAGCGCATATTTTTTAAGCTACCAGCGGGGGAAAGAAGTTCAGGTTTTATCATAGGGAACTCAAATAGTATGAAAGAATAAATATGAAGTAAAAATAACCGGAAAATTATACTCAATAGTTCTTATCGCCACCATTTGCAATTAAGCTAAGCATGATCTGGATCAATGTTAACTTTGCTTTAAGCGGAGTCGCTTGGGTAAATAGCTTTTCTTTGGTAACAACTGCCCTTGCTATTCACTTGAAAATCATTAAGAAAAAACATTACTTTTAGAAAAATGTGCTACTTTTAATGTTAAGCACAATAAAAATAAAGGTGGATTTATGGCAACTGAAAATGCCCTGTATACGATTTTGACTGAGAAGATAAAACAAGACACCCTTGTACTGCCTACATTACCTGAGATAGCATTAAAAGTAAGAAGCGCTGCCGATGACCCTGAGATTAACTTAAATGATATGAGTGATATTATTGCTCAGGATCCTGCGCTATCTTTAGGTATGCTTAAAGTGGCTAATAACGCTATTTTAGGACGTAGCGTTAAAGTTGAAACTGTTCCACAAGCAGTGACGCGTATAGGTTTAAGGCAAATCAAAAGTATTGCCACGGCAATGGCAATTGAGCAGGTCTTTGTCTCACATAACGATGTGGTAACTATGTACATGAACAAAGCTTGGTTAAAAACTATCGATATTGCTTCGGTGGCAGTAAGTCTTATGGCTATGTATATAAAGGAGCACAAACATACTTCGCTCTCCTTAGATACGATAACCTTGGCGGCACTAATTCATAATATTGGTGTTTTACCAATTTTAACTGAGGCTGAAAACCACCCCGATGTTTTTGCTAACCCGACTTTTTTACAGCAAGCTATTATTAAGTTATCAGGACGTGTAGGGGGAGCAATCACGCGCAGCTGGGGATTTTCTGAAGAGTTTACCTTATTAGCAGAAAGTTGGAGTGACTTAACTGTTTTGCCTACCGAGGTGCACTATTTAGATTTCATTCGTGCCGGGGCTATTTATCATAATGTCTTTAAGAATGAGTCAACTAAAGAGGCGCTTTTAACTAGTTATACTAAAAAAGGAATTCTACCTGATGTAGATTATATGGATTGTGATGAATTTAAAGAGAAATGTGATGCAGTAAGGGCAATGTTTATCTAGCAAATGTATCTTTTTATAAAAATTAACATCATTGTGTATAAGAAAGAGGGCGATATAATATCGCCCTCTTATTTTTAAAAAAAGTTTAAATAAACTAGGTTAATCTTTTTCTAAAGGATCCGTCGTTTTCATAGAAAACTCAGCTAACAGTTCACTAATAAATCTATTCAATTCACCAGCCATCAAAGCAAAATCAGCATCAAGTTTAGCAACGATGTCATCGCTATCAATATCGTCATTTTGTTCTTGGATAACATCAAAGAACTTAAGGCGCTTAATCGCTAAGTCCTCACATAAAATAAATGACAGAGATTCATCCCATTCAAGAGCTATCTTAACAACATATTTATCTGCATCTAAATGGGTTTGAATCTCTTCGCTAATTAAGTCTTGATTCTTAACTCTAACAACAGCGCCATCATCACCTAAAGCGTTAAATTCTGCTTCCATTCCTAGAGTGAACTTACCACCTAGGCTTTTTTTATTTAGCCAATCGGTCATGGTTTCATCGACACAAATATCAGGGTCAAAGCTAGTAACAGGAAGAGTGCCAAGTACTTTGCGTAATAATGCTAATAAGTCTTCTGCTTTACCACGAGAACTGGAATTGATAACGATAATATTATTTACTGGGCTAATATAGGCATGGGTGTCGGTTATACGAGAAAATGCACGTGGCAGTAATTCAAAAGTTATATCTTCCTTGAATTGTTCACGCTCTTTTTTAGTTGCTCCACGGCCTTGCTCTTGCTCAAGTAGATTAACTTTCTTCTCGACCATATCTTTAATAACGGAAGCCGGAAGCATTTTTTCTTCCTTGCGAGCGCAAATTAAAAAATTACCGTTAGAGCTATGAACACTCGTATCGCCATGCTTGCCTAAAGCATTAATCCAACCAAAGTGAGCTACTTCTGTCGAGCCTAATGGAGTAAAAAGGTGTTCCGATAAGTGTTTTTCTAAGTCTTCCTCTGACCATTCAAATGGACGAGTAAAGGCAAAAAAGTATAAGTTTTTAAACCACATAAGTAATTCCTAGGCTGATAAGGGAGTATTTTGGCGATTATCATACCTGAATTATGCTCTTTAGACAGCAAGCTTTTAACTATACCTCATATCTGGAAAGCTCATGTGATAGCTTAAGCCCTCACTCTCTTTTGAATATGCCTCGATAGAGCCATTAAGAGTGTCTTCTATAAGGTTCTTGATAATATGAGTGCCTAAACCAGTTCCACCTTTGCTTGCTTTTGTGGTGTAAAAAGGATCAAATAACTTCTCAAGCTGCTCCTCATTAACTCCGACACCATTATCACGATAAAGTATCACTAGCCTTTGCTGATCTAGAGCAATATCAATGGTCATTTCGCCTTGGTTTATATTTGTGAAAGCATGAGCAATGGAATTGATGATTAAATTTATAATAATTTGCGCGATAGCTCCGGGATGAGTATAAATTTCAATGTGTGGATCGCAATTGATTTTTACACTATGGTCAGTTTTCTTTAATTTCGGGTGAATTGAACGAATAATTTCATCAAGATATTTAGCGACATTGATTAACCTTACTTTGTCATTGGTTTGATCGACAGCGACCTGCTTAAAGCTGGCGATTAGTTCCGCCGCTCTTTGCAAATTACTTAATAAAAGCTCAACACTGTGTTGAGCATTATCAATAAAACTGTCGATAGTGCGCTTAGACAGTTTTTGTGCATTGATGTCTTGCTGTAATTTATGGATGATATCTGAGAGATAGCTGGTCGAGGTAATACTTATACCAATAGGCGTATTAATTTCATGAGAAATTTCGGCACTCAGTGCACCGAGTGACGACATCTTCTCGGCTTCCAATAGTCTATCTTGAGCTTTACTCAATTCAATTATCAAACTTTTTAAATCTTTATTGGTGGTGATTAAGGTACTTTCGGTTTTACGGCGGCGGTTATTTTCGGCTTCTAACTGATGCTGCTGAGCCAACATGTCTTTTTGTTGTACTTCCATCCGTAATAAGGTGCTGCTTAACGTGGACGTTTTTCTAGCGACTTCTTGTTCAAGTAATAAGTTTTGTTCATCTAATTTATCATTGGCTAAACTAGTTTCTCGTTGGGATAAGGCAAGCTTGTCTTTAAATTCAATCAACTCATCGATAAGGTTGTTATAAGCATCTTCGAGAACATTAAGCTCATTTCTTTCATTATTCATATTATGAAATTTAGATGCCTCAGGATCATGCAGATCAAGTTGCTTCATTTGGTCAGTGAGTTCTTGTAAAGGCTCGGTTAATAGCTTGGCAAAAGCCAATGAGAATAAGAAAATCAGAAATGCGGTTTTTACAATGGCGTTACCGATGAGAAAGTATATACCTACCTCAATCCGAGCAAATATTACATCATTACTCGATAACAAAGTAACGGTGCCAACGGTTGTCGTTCTACCTGAAAACTCAAATATTAATGGGAAAGAGTGTCCAAATAATCCTTCACTGAGTGAGCTTATACTTTGATGTTCATTATAGGTTTCTTGAGAGTCTTGGGAAGGGAGGGTCAGTACTTCGCCAAGTTGAGTGATCACATTATTAGCTTCATCCGTTACGGTAATTCCCTTAATCATAGGGATAGCGATTAATCCTTCCGAAATATCAACAGCTTGTTGGGTATTAAGCTCCCAAACTGCCCGGGTCAAACTGCCACTAATGGTTTTTTGTAATGTTAGTAGCTCACTATTGATATGACTTTTGGTATTAAAATATTCAGCAATAATTTGAATGCCAGTAACACTAAAGGTCAAAATAAAATAAACAGAGAGTACTTTGGATAGCAGCTTACGAGATATGCTGGTTATTTTCATATCAGTTATCTTTTAGGTAATTTGAGGAGCTTATTGTTAATTCTAGTAAATCAATTTTAAAAGTGCGCGAAATTAAAATACATAGTCTAAAATTATGTTAATTAATTCAATTGAAACATTATTTTATCTAAATAGATACTAAGACATATATCGGTATTATTTATCAATATAATTTTATGGCCGTAACAAAAGCGTAATAAAGATCTTGTAGAGTGTTCAACTATAAATTAGTCAACTTACTTACAGTTTATTATTTAGGGATGTTTATGAAACATATTATCGTTTTACCGAAAGTTAAATATTTCATTACAAGAAACTGAAGATAAAATCGCCAAATTATAATAATTGAACAATCATTAATTACTCAAGGTTTAACAAAATGAAATTTACGAAAAAAGCACTACTAATCGCAATGTTTTATACTGCCACAGTACCTGCCATGGCTGCATCTGTAGATGTTTATGGTAGAGCAGATATTTCAGTTCAGTCATCAGATGAAGGCGACGGTAAATTTACTGAAATTAAAAGCAACGCTTCACGAATTGGTTTTAAAGGCACTCATGAATTAAGTCAAGACCTAGAAGTTGTCTATAAAGCTGAATTTGAAGTAGATATGGACGGTGATAGCGATGATGTCTTCAAAGGGCGTAACCAATATATCGGCTTACGTGGCTTTTTTGGCGAAGTTTTACTTGGTAAAAATGACACCATGTTAAAGCAGTCTCAAGGTAAAGTGGATATCTTTAGTGATCATAATGGTGATATCAAACACCTTTGGGTTGGTGAAAATCGCTTAAGTGATACCCTAAGTTATAAATCACCTAAATTTAAAGGTTTACAGTTAGGCTTGACCTATATGGCTGAAGACGAGTTAGATGGAGAAGATGCTTACTCTATGGCCGTTTTTTACGGAGATAAAAAACTGAAGAAGTCGAGCATTTATGCTGCTGTAGCTTATGACTCTGAAGTGAAAGGAAAGTCGAAAGACGGCGCGGTATCCGGACATTTTGATACTATGCGTGCAACTGTTTCGGGTAAAGTTGCCGGTATCACGTTAGGTTTAATGGTACAAAATCAAGAAGAAATTGAAACCGGCACAGAAATGACTGGTGTGATGGTTTCAGCCAAGTATTCTTTGGATAACATTACCTTTAAAGGACAATTTCAAGGTGCTGACCATAAAAATGGCGACAACCGAAATGGTATAACTGCAGGTATTGATTACAAACTTGCGAAAAGTACTAAGCTCTATGTTTTTTATACTAACTTTGATTTAGATAGCGATAACGACCAAGATTATTTAGCTGCGGGTATTCAGTATAAGTTCTAAATTTTAATAGCGTTAGTAGCGCTTAGTAAATAATTATCAATAAAAAGTCGCAGCAGCGACTTTTTTCTTGCTTACGTTTAAAGTCTTATAGGCAAGGCATTTATTGCAGGTAAGGGGTATTCAGGAGAATAGGCTCCTGCATTCTCTATTAAGCTGCATCCATGCAGTGTCCTTATCAAAATTAATAACGCAGTATATAATCCTTTAAAACTCGCTCTTTGGGAACACCATGATAACTTCACAAAATATGCTTGATGTAGAATAACTATAACTACGCATATTTTGATTGTTCTAATGTCGCCCATGCAGTTCTAAGTGATCACTTCTTTATGCGGAATGGTATATATATCAACAAATTTCTCTTATTGTCATAAAAGTGTCATTTAACTTATGCACAATAACCTATCGAGTGTGATCTTTTGTTAATATTCATTTATTAACATTAGGCCTATCAGTAAGTCATATTATTAGGGTGTATACATGAGTCGGAATATTTTAGTCGTTGAGGATGAGACCCCAATTAGGGAAATGATTAGCTTTGTATTAGATCAAAATGGTTTTAATGCTATTGAAGCATGTGATATCGAGCAAGCCTTGGCAAAAATTCGTGAACCCTACCCAGATTTAATCTTACTCGACTGGATGTTACCTGGTGGCACAGGGGTTTCGTTGGCAAAGAAACTAAAGCAAAATGAATACACCCGTAACATCCCTATCATTATGCTAACAGCCCGAAGTGATGAAGATGATAAGGTAAAAGGCTTTGAAGCAGGAGTCGATGATTATGTGACTAAACCTTTCTCCCCTAAAGAGCTTATAGCCCGAATTAAGGCGGTTATTCGTCGTGTTTCACCCACGTCTTTGGAAGAAGAAGTGGACTTTCATGGCTTAAAACTCGATCCCGTATCCCATCGTGTGGCTATTAACGGTAATAGTTTAGCGCTAGGGCCTACCGAGTTTCGATTATTGCACTTCTTTATGACTCACCCTGAAAGGGTATATTCCCGTGAACAGTTGCTTGATAATGTTTGGGGTACCAATATTTATGTTGAAGACCGAACGGTTGATGTGCACATAAGACGTTTACGAAAAGCCATTTCAGGTGAAGGTCATGAGGAGTTTGTACAAACGGTACGCGGTGCAGGCTACCGGTTTTCTGGTAAATTAAAGAAGTAAACTTTCTGTCATTATGTTGATATTTCAAAAGTAATTAGGCACGCATGTATTTTCGTTTATCTTTTAAAAATATAGTTTCTCGTTTATTGGCCATTCTGATTGCAAGCGCTTTCGTTGGATGGTTATTCGATCACGTACTGTTAGTTATGCTGGCAAGCAGCATATTCTTATTAATATGGCATTATCATCACCTATTTAAGTTAATTAAATGGTTATGGCAATCAAAGGCACTGTCTCCTCCGCAAGCAAGTGGTGTTTGGGGATATTTATATGATGGCCTATATCGACAAATTAAGCAGCAACGTAATAAACAAAAGCAGTTGAATGAAAAAATTCGCCGTTTTCGTGATGGTGCCGAAGCGCTTCCTGATGCGGCATTAATGCTATCAGAAGAGTTAACGGTTGAATGGGGCAACAAAAAAGCACACAGACTGCTCGGTGTTCGTTGGCCGGATGACTTTGGTCTGCGAATTGATAACTTGCTAAGAGCTCCTGAATTTGCTGATTACTTAGCATTAGAAAACTTTGAATCTCCTTGTCTATTGACCTCTCCGGTACATCCAGCTGTGCAGTTAGAAATACGTATTATGGCGTATGGCAGTGAGCATGTTCTCCTCTTGGCGAGAGATATATCCAATCTTCAGCGTTTAGAGGATATGCGCCGTGACTTTGTTGCCAATGTCTCACATGAATTAAAAACACCTTTAACCGTTGTTCGCGGCTATGTTGAAATGATTCAAGCCTCAAAAGAAGAGTTTGATCCTCATTGGCAAAAAGCATTTCAAACCATTGAAGGTCAAGTATCTCGCATGGACCGTCTCGTTGAGCAATTACTTAATTTAGCAAAAGTAGAAAATAATACTCATGATGAAAAGCAGTGGGTAGATATGGCCCAATTAATTACTACTTTAGTTGATGAGGTAACTTGGCTTAATCAGGACAAACTGCATCAAATTACGCTAGATATTAGTAGCAGTGTTTATGTTTTGGGTTCTGAAACTGAGCTTAAGAGTGCTTGTGCTAACCTTTTATCTAATGCCATTGCCTATACTTCTGCCAATGGCTGCATCGATGTGAGTTGGCAGCTACAGGGCGATAAAGCTGTTTTTTCTGTCAAAGATAATGGGGATGGCATAAAACCTGAAGATGTTAATCGTTTGACTGAGCGTTTTTATCGTATTGATAGGTCGAGATCAAGAGATACTGGTGGCTCTGGTCTAGGGCTAGCAATAGTAAAGCACGTTTTGCATCACCATCAAGCTGAATTGGTTATTAATAGCCATTGGGGCCAAGGTAGTGAATTTTCAATTTATTTTGATAAAAGTATTTTATCTGAGTCTACGCGCTAGCTTATATTGAAGTTCAATATTACTTTATAGTTGTTCGTCATAATCCTGTCATAAAACATCCATATAATTGTCATATTCACTTCGTATAGTGTGCATAACCAAACAGTTCAAACTCTTATTGGAGACACCATGAGTTTAAAAAAAGTATTAAGTATTATTAGTTTATCAAGTTTAGTTAGTTTTTCTGCACTGGCACTTGATGCAAATCTACCCGAATATAAAAAAGTTAGTGGTATATCTGGCAATGTATCTTCAGTTGGCTCTGATACCTTGGCAAATATGATGACTTTTTGGGCCGAAGATTTTAAGCGCACTTACCCAAATGTAAATATACAAATTCAAGCCGCTGGGTCATCAACTGCTCCACCGGCATTAACTGAAGCCACTTCCAACCTTGGCCCGATGAGTCGTAAAATGAAAATGCGCGAGATTGAAGCTTTTCAAAAGCGTTATGGCTATAAACCAACTCGAGTTAGGGTTGCTATCGATGCCTTAGCAGTATTTGTACATA
>JALJPA010000126.1 GCA_022969215.1 Colwellia sp.
AGCGCTTTTATAAAGCAGATGTTGCTTATTTTAAAATGGAAGTTGCTTTATAGTAAGTTTAAAAGGCAACTATCAAACCAAGTTAAAGCACAAAAACCACTTGATTAGGCTTCACCGGTAAGTTGCCTAATCAGCTAGACCATGGAGAAAACTGTATGGGAACTGTAACTAACATAATTAATGCCAAGTACTCTATTGGCGATTTAATTCATCATCAACTTTTTGGTTATCGTGGCGTTATTGTCGATGTTGACCTGAACTTTCAACTGACTGATGATTGGTATGAACAAGTAGCGAAGTCTCGACCACCAAAAAATAAGCCTTGGTATAGTGTATTAGTTCATGGCAGTTTACATTCAACTTATGTTGCTGAGCAAAACTTAGCGCCTGATGATATTTTGGAAGCTATCAGCCACCCCGAGATTAAACAATTTTTTTCAGTGTTTGAAAATGGTCGATACATTAGCAATAGACCCATTAATTAACGTGGTAGCTATTATCAAGACAATTAAAATCAGGACAAAATAACTGTTGGCTCGGCGCCACTTAATGACAAATCTAGCCAATTAATACTAGCCGTATATGACGGCGTAAGGTAACAAGAGTAATGACCACAGGTACAGAAGGTTACGAAAGGTTTATCCCTTTATTTATTGAAAGTAGCCAATCTTTAGACTTTAATGTCGTGTGCAAAGATTTTATTAGTTTTCTCCCATTAAAAAACTCAAACATTCTTGATTTGGGAGCCGGTGCTGGTCAAAATTCCGCAGCACTTGATAAGCTTGGGTTTAATGTCACAGCAATAGAGCCAATGACAGAATTTTTAAATGCCGCAATGAATACTTATAAAAGTACCTCAATAGAATGGCATCATGACAGCCTTCCTAATATTGCCTGTTTAGATTCACAGAGTGAAAAATTTGATTTTGTGCTAATTGATGCCGTATGGCACCACCTTTCTACTAAAGAAAGAAATATATCAGCGAGTAAAATTTCTGCTGTAATTAAAAGAAAGGGTAGGTGCGCTATATCCCTGAGGAATGGTCCTGCTGGCATGGGTACAAGAGTATTCCCAACAGACAGTAATGACACGATTAAGCTATTTTCGCTTTATGGTTTTAAATGCATATTCAGATTATGCAATCAAGCAAGTGTTCTTCCTAATAAAGACAAGGTCAAATGGACACGTATAGTTTTAGAAAAAGTCACTTAACACTAACACTAACATTAATATTAATTTGGGTGTTATATGTCAGTGTTTCCCACAAATAGGTTTAGGTGTAATTTATGAGTTTTAGAAGTTGTGAATATGGCGTAGGAGACAACTCTTATACCATGGCGGGAGAGTTACTTGGCATTACTAAACTCGTTGATGAGTTTTATAATAATATGAATAATTTTTCAGAAGCAAAAAAGATTAGAGACATGCATTCTAGGGATTTATCAGAGTCTCGTAAAAAGCTAGCCTATTTTTTGTCTGGTTGGCTTGGAGGCCCTAAATTGTATGCTGAGAATTACGGCAGTATCAATATACCCTTAGCTCATAAGCATTTGTCAGTAGGTATTGAGGAAAGCGAAGCATGGTTATTGTGTATGCAAAAAGCTGTAGACTCTCAACCCTATGAAAAAGCGTTTAAAATTTACTTAATGGCGCAATTACGTGTGCCTGCAGAAAGAATTAGAATGGTGTCAGGCACCTAAAAAGGCCATTGCTGGATATACAACAGTAGGCTCATTTCCGTTTGCCTTACATTTTAGCCTTCACATTTTAACCAAAAAGTATCAGTTCCTTCGTTGGGCGTTACACTTAACTTTATGAATCGAATTTTGTCACTCATTTTAATATCAATTATAGTTTTCTATGTTGGCTTTGGAGCGCTGTTATTTTCAATGCAGCGTAACTTTATTTATTTTCCCACTGAGCCAGTGAAACATGGATTCGATGAAATGGTCTTTGAAAATGATAATGAAACGATAAAAACTATATTATTAAATAAGGGACATGATAAGGCTATTTTGTATTTTGGTGGTAACGCTGAAACAGTTGCATTTACAGCTTTCGATTTTGTCGATGAACTCACTTCATATACTATTTACCTGATAAATTATCGAGGTTACGGTGGCAGTAGCGGCTCTCCTGATGAAAGTGCTTTATTTTCAGATGCGTTAACTTTGTATGATAGTTTGTCTATAACTCATAGTGATGTATTTGTTATCGGTAGGAGCCTAGGAAGTGGAGTGGCAACTTACCTTGCTGCTGAGCGACCGGTGAAAAAGTTAGTGTTGATTACTCCTTTTGATAGCATTCAAAGTATTGCACAAAAACAATTCCCGTTTTATCCCATGCCCATTTTGTTGAAAGATAAATATAACTCCGTACAGTTTGTGGCGAATATTCACGCTGCAACGCTAATGTTAGTAGCAGAAAATGACAATGTAGTGGCCCGCATACATACTAACAACCTTGTTCAGGCATTTGTTAATATTCCCCCCGAAGTGGTTATTATTAAAGGGGCAGGGCACAATGATATTTCTCAAAAAAAAGATTACTTTCAGTTATTGTCATCATTTTTTAAGTCTCAATAGCGCTAACAATAGCTTCCAGGATTGATAACAGTTGACTGCTTATGCGGACGTTATCGACAACTATATAATCCGAATCAAGTTTTACACGTGATGCTGCCAATCAACGAGTATTTCCCGCGTTAGATATTGCTAAAATTATCAAGACATTATTGCAAACTTAGTTTGCAATAATGGCTGTTAACAGTATCATTACCTGCTAAGAAACCAGTCAAGAGTTCAAAGACGTGCCCACGAAAGAAGTAGTAGAAAGGATCTCCAAACATCTTAAGTCTGATGATGGCCGAATGATGCGTACTAAGGATAGCCACAATAAAATTGTCAGTGCTTTTTTAAGTTTGCTTAGGCAAGGCAATATTAACCCCAGTGCAGATGATGTTGCCAAAGAAGCCAAGGTTGGTTTGCGCACGGTATTTCGACGCTTTAAAGAAATGGAATTGCTCTACCGGGAAGTCGCTACTGAAGTTCAAAATGCTTTTGGGCCTGAAGCCTCAAAGCCTTGGCTTTCAACTATTTGGCAAGAGCAGCTTGAAGAGATGTTAGCCAGAAAAGCAGATATCTATGAACGAATGATGCCTTATAGTATCGCCGCACAATATCTTCGTCACAACTCGAGCTATTTAAAAGAGTTTAATAATCGTTGGTTAAGCATTGAACACGAAATCATAATGAGTATTCTACCTTTTAGCCCAGAGGATGAACCTGAGTTCTTCAATGCTTTGGAAGGTACGCTGAGTAATGACTCTTGGATTCAATACCGAAAAAATCACCAGCTTTCCCCTGAACAAAGCCATAACACCATGAAAGTTATAATGGACGCTTTAATACAGGCTTACCTAGCAAAAAATAGCAATACTAAGTAAATAGCTCGACATTAAATCAGATAAACATGATGATAAATTTAAACGATAGTGCACACGAATGAGCGCACTATAGTTCAAGGATTCAGGTTTTTAAGGCGTTACCATATTGTAGTTGCCATCAATCTTATCAAATGATTTAAGAAAGCTAACTAAGTCCAGTTTACTACCCTCAACGGTGAGATCATCACCAAATAACGTTTCTCTTATACCGGCTTCACCAATAATCAAATCGATAAATAACAGATGAGTAATGTTAATTACGGTATCGGCTCTCTCTGATTGGTTGTCTAATTGCGAGCCTAGTTGCAAACCTAGCTCTTCAGCTTCTTGATATGGTCGATGTCTTAATACCGAATTATTCAGTGTTAACAAGTAGCTTTCATTAATATCGGTAAAATTAACTAACAGAGTAAAGTGCTTATCTTGCGCTTTATCTGCATTCAAACTGACTGATAGTTTGGTGAAGAACTTATCGACCGACATCGCTTTTAAAACCTGCTTAAGATCGTTCAATTGTTGAATCTTTGATGAGATCCCATTGCGTAATTCATACGCCCCGGACAAGTAAAAATCGCGCCACGGTGCTGATTCAGACAAATAACCCAGTTGATCATAAGTTTTCGCTAATAATGCTTTAGCTTGACTGTTTTCAGGCGCAGAAAATACGGCTTGATTTAACAATTGTGCGATCCAGCGATATTCTTTCACCACATTTTCAGTGTTTACTTGGTTAACCTTTTGAAAAAGTAGCTGCGCTTTTTCAACAACCTTGTCGACACCACCCATCATTTCAACATAGCGTTGCGCCGTTTCTTGCTCTGGCAATGGATCTAAGGTGGCAGGGTTACCGGTAAACCAACCCATGTAAAACTGATAAACCGCCTTAACGTTATGTTTTAATGTGCCGTAATAGCCACGGTTAGCAAAGGTTTTCGTTAATGATGGCGGTAATTCAATTAATTCTGCTATTTCAGCTGGCGTATATCCGGAATTTAATAAACGTACTGTTTGGTCGTGAATATATTTGTAGGTATCACTTTGCACTTGTAGGAATGATTGAATGTCATCCTGTCCCCATATTGGCCAGTGATGGCTACCAAAATATAATTCAGCCTCTTTAAACTCGTTTTTTGCCTCTTCAATATACTGACTCCACTGAGCTGCGTTTCTTACCTTAGCACCACGTAAAGTATAGATGTTATGCATGGTACGTGAGACTAACTCAGCGCCAGCAAAAGCTTTTTGCTCTGGTAGGTAAAAAGTAAATTCAGCGGGTGCTTCTGACTCAGGTGTATATTGGAATGTAAATGGCACACCATCAATGGTCAGTGAGGCAACACTGTGATCAACTATTTCTGTTGGCGGCATTAAACCATAAGTACCAAAGGCAGGTCCTTTCCCTAATCCTGAGCCTACATGGCCTCGTTCATTTCTTGGTAAAAACTGGCCGAACATATAAGATGCTCGGCGCGACATAGCGATGCCGGCAATAAGGTTTTCGCTAGTGGCTTCTTCCATAAAACCTTTAGGTGCAATAATGCGTAAATTAGCTTTTTCAGTAGCAGACAGGTGCATTAAAATGCCATCAATACCGCCAAAATGATCAATATGGCTGTGGGTAAATAAAACCGCTTTTATTGGTGCTTTACCTAAGTGTTTTTGCGCAAACAATAACGCCTTGCTGGCTGTTTCTTTAGACGTTAACGGGTCTACCAGAATCCAACCGCTATCACCTTTAATAATAGTCATGTTGGCTAAGTCGTAATTTCTGACTTGATAAATATCATCGTGAAGTTTAAATAAACCATGAATATTATTTATCGCTGCTTGTCGCCATAAACTTGGGTTTACGCTATCGGGAGCATTACCGGTTTTGCCGTCAAAGTTGATAAAATCATAGTCAGACATATTCCAGATGACTTCACCGGACTCTTTTTTGATAATTAAGTTATCTTCTTTTGCAATTAAGCCTTTATTAGCTTGTTCAAAGTCCTTGGTATTACCAAAGGGCAAGGTTGCAATAAGTGCTTTGTTTACTGCTGTCGTTGCAGGCGTTGGCGCGGTAAAGCCTTGTTCATCAGCACTCTCTTCATACGGTACTGGCTCTGAACATGACATTAATACTGAAGCGGTAAGTAAGCTTAAACAAAGCTTACTTAGGTTATTATTCTTTTTAAACATGAATACCTCGTTCTGGACTTGCCAGTTTTCATTAATATAGATCTCATTGATATTAGGGTCTGTTGAACTTCCGAGATTACTTTTACAGCAACATGTTTGATATTTAGGCAAGGCAGAGCATATGAAATGTAGCTGGCTACATGAACATGCGATAACGCCGTATAAATTTCAAACAAGTGCTGCCCTTTGGGTTCATTTAAAACGAACTTACTCCTTGTTGCTCGCTTTTTTAATAGAATAACTATGATACAAAGCTCGCGCCGCGATTAAATTCGTTTTAAATTGAATAAATTTTAACCCTGAAAGATCAACAGACCCTAGGCTTATTGATTTAAGCGTTTACACTCATCAGCTAAATCGCCCATTTTACGTCCTAAAGCTATACTCGCCTGATTGCGCAAAATTGAAATTTGTTTTTTATCCCATTCACTTGCTACTGGGTGTTCGTTTGCATTGTAGGAATCTGAGCGGATTTTATAACGTTGCGCCATACATATTGCATCTCTTGCCAGTAGGCGATTATCTGTCGATTTGTAGCGGGCGACACCACCTTTAATGGGCTTTATTTTATCACCAAATATGCCCTTGGCGACTAAACGACGTGTTGGTGAACTACCAATAACAAAGCCGCCATCGGGTGCTATCATCGTTGCCGCGATAGATTCTTCATAGCCTTCAACAAAACTAATCACTTCGCCGGTATTTTTATCTAACAGTCCAAAACCATTGGTGATCATTAATGGCATGTCACCAACAAATTTAGGTGTTGCGCCTAGACTAACGGCAACGCCATTTGCGGTAATGGCAGCGGTAAGCGCGTTAATGGTATTAAAACCTGGGTACATGTCAAAATTTGTTGTCCACACTATTTCACCACGGTCACCATGATTAATAACCTTATGAATATTCAATGCCGTTACCGCATACAGTTCGTTATTATCAGCACTGGCCGAAATTGATGCAGCAATTTGTGAACCGACATTGACCCGCCAAAGTTCATTGAGCTTATTATCTAGGGTAATTAAATTGCCATTTTCATCGGAAGCAAATATATATTTACCGTCATTACTTATGGTAGGGGTAGAGCCGGTACCGCCATCAAAATCATATCTTGCGGCAATAGTTGTGGTAACTGTGCCATCACTCTGTTGGGCAAAGTCATACGCGTAAATAGCGCCAAGCTTGGAAATATTATCTTTTACCCCATCAACTTCATCAGGTGCAGTAGCGGCAATATATAAACGATTTGACATAGGATCACTGCCATAAAAATTGGTCACTTCTTTGCCGCCACCAAAAATAATCATACTGATGGTTGAGAATAAGCCCTGACCTTGCGGGGATTTACCAAAAACTTCCTCACCGGCTTTATCGGCTCGGTCAGAGATAAAGTCAGAAGGGCGATCGACATAGTTCATTGATGCTGGCGAGCCCGGTAAATTTAATGTCTCGGTTAATAGCTGTTGTCCGGTTTTTCGCGCGAATAAAGTCAGCTTACCGTCTTCAGATAACACACTTAACGCATCAATGCCTGGTAAGTAGTTAACGCCCCAAGTATGTGGATTAGTACCTGTACCAGCAAAGGTAAAGCCAGTTTTAGCTTGCCATATTATTTCGCCAGTAGTCTTAATGGCATAAGCATCGCTATAGGTTGAGTGGTATATAACCTGAGAGTTGGTTTCGACATCGTTTAAAATTAAGATAGCGCCAGAGCCGTTGGTATCACCGTGTGCAGGAATTACCCAGCGCCTTTCACCCGTTTCACCATCAATAGCGACTAAGCTAACATCTTCTTGTGCTTGGTAAGGGCTAAAGTAAATGTTGCCTTCTCTGTCTAACGTGGGTCCCTCCGGAATATAAAAGCTCTCTTCGGCTACCCAAGCTAATTCTTGTTTAGGTGCGGTGACAATCATCAATTGGGCATTATTATTAATACCATAATGCATGGAGTTTGATGTGGTTAAATCAGGGATGACAGGGTTGATTACGCCAACATTCGGCAGACCTTTAGGTTGCCATTCGGTCAGCTTGTACGCTGGTAACTCTCTGGGTTTTGCATGCAAGTCTAACTGCCAATAAGCTATTACTAAAGCGGATAGCATCACACCACAAAATATGACTAAAGCGATAAGCACTTTTGTCACTGAAACTCTCTTTATTGAAACCATATATCAGACCTAATTTATATATATTATTTGAATGAAAAATGAATGTTTTTAGTAAATAAATATTTTGGCATGCCTCATGCCAAAAATTCACTATACCTATAATTACCTTCCGATCAAGTTATAAAATAAACTATTGACACTTGGAGTGCCATAATGAGAGGATGAAATCACCATAGTATTTGGTTAATAAAGCAACAGCGTTAAAACAATAAATAAAACTTTTAAAAAAGAATAAATACAATAATAAAAAGTATTAATTTGGGGGAAGTCATGAAAATGGGTATTGATAACTTATTTAAGCGAAAAGCATGTTTACCAGCAATCATCTCGCTATTGTTGTGTGGTCAAACACAAGCGATTGAATTTCAGTTAGGTGATATAGAGGCGGTGTTTAATAGTGATATTTCACTAGGTAAAAGTTGGCGCGTCGAAGCCGCTGATCCAGATTTATTAAAGGATGTTTATGGTAATTATGGCAATAATGATGATGCTAATAATAACTATAAAAAGGGCGATTCTTTCTCTGAGATCATTAAAGGTGTGCACGATTTAGAGCTGAGATATGAAAATTTTGGCCTATTTGTTCGAGGTAAATATTGGTATGACCGTCAAATGGACAAGGGTAATGTTCATTACGGTAATCTAGCGCAATTAGATTCAAACGGTATTCCAGGAGCTGCGCTTATTTATAATCACCCAAATAAGCCACTTAATGATGACAATTTTGATAGTTTATCTAAAGCAAGTGGCGTAGCGTTACTAGATGCCTACATTTATGGTGAGTTTGAAGTGGGTGACACACCGATTGATCTTCGTTTAGGTAAACAAGTGATTAATTGGGGTGAGGGTAACTTTATTCGCAGCCCGTTAAACTCAATTAGCCCCATTGACTCCAGTGCACTAAGGCGACCAGGAGCAACGGTAAAAGAAGCGCTATTACCTATTAACATGGCCTTTGCCAGCTTTGGTATGACAGAGAACCTAACATCAGAATTCTTTTATCAATTAGGTTATCAAGAAACCGTGGTTGATGGCTGTGGTACGTATTTCTCCGGCACTGATTATGTTACTTCAGGTTGTGACTCTATTTCGTTAAGTAATGGCGCAACGAGTATCGCTCGAAATACGGATGGTGTCCGCAAGAGTACTGATAGTGGTCAACTAGGTGTCGCACTGCGTTATTATTCAGAGGCATTAGCTGATACTGAATTTGGTTTGTATTTCATGAAAATAAATGACCGACTTCCTATAGTCAGTTTCACTAAACATGATGTTGGTAGCTCAGAAATGGGCGCTCTTTTTCAACAAACTATGCAGATTTGGCAGCAAGTAGGTCAAGGCAGTGGCTATGATTCTGCCGCTGGTTTATACACAGCCTTAGTGAGCAAAGACCGTATTTCAACATCAAGTTATATCACTGACTATACCAGTCAGATACAAGTAACCGGTTTTACCTTTGCCACTAATGTCGGCGGTATCTCTTTATCGGGAGAGTATTCACTACTAAAAGATAAGGCTATTCAAATTAATGGCCCTATGGTGGTAAGTGCCTTATTAACCGAAAACTCTACCAGTACAGAGCTGAAGGAACGGGTGAAAACCACAGAAAATGGCGCTTTTTTCAGTGGCTCCGATGACTTTGATGTATCGCAACTGCAATTAACTGCTATCAATACCTTTGACCAAGTACTGGGTGCGAGTCAAGTCAGCATACTGGGTGAAATTGGTTATACCTATGTGCACGATTTTAATGACAGCCCAACGGCAACCAAATATGGCCGTAGTGGCATATTCGGACTTTATGATCATAACCCAAATAATCCTGCGGCAGTAAATGATGGCTTTGTTACACAAGCTTCTTGGGGTTATAGAGCATCGGTTTCAGCACAATATAATAATGTCATTGCCGGTGTTAATTTCAAACCCTCTATTTTATGGAGTCATGATGTTAATGGTTATGCACCGCAACCAGGTGGTAACTTTATTGAAGGTAATAAAAAGATAGCCGTTAATTTATCAGCCTCTTACCTTGAAACTTACTCAGCACTTATTGCTTATACCCACTACTCGGGTGGTGACTTTAGTGTACTTAAAGATCATGACTTTATGTCGATTAATTTTGGTGTGATTTTTTAGTCATCCTAACTTTAGTAATCCTGTTTTAAGTTATTAGAGTTAGTCATATTCGCGCTAGTCACCTTAGCGTTAGATACTTGAGTGTTAGTCACCTTAGGAAGAAAAATGAAATTTATTAATAAAATATCAACACCGTTACTCTTTATATTAGCCGTAGTGAATAGCAATGTTAGTGCTAAAGTTACGCCTGAAGAAGCGGACAAACTAGGTAAAGAACTTACCCTCATTGGCGCTGAAAAGGCAGGAAACCAAGCGGGCACAATTCCCGCATATACCGGCGGCTTAGCCGCAGATAGAAATGTCGATTATAGGGTGAATATATTTGCAGATGAGCAACCTCTATTTACCATTACCGCTCAAAATGTTGAGAAATACCAAGACAACTTAAGCCCAGGTCAAATCGCCTTATTAAAGCAATATGCGGATACTTACTTTATTCCAGTGTATAAAACACATAGAACGGCCTCACAGCCACAGCAGGTTATGGATAAAGCTAAGTTGAATGCACTAAACACTGTTTTGTTAGATGACGGTAATGGCTTAGGAAACTTTGATGAGACTATTCCCTTTGCTATTCCTAAGAGTGGTTTAGAAGTTATTTGGAATCATATCACTCGTTATAGAGGCGGTAATGTCGCGCGTAACTTTAGTATGATCCCAGTACAGCGAAATGGCAGTTTTACCCCGGTTAAGTTAGTCACTGAATTTAGTTCACCCCAGTATATCTCAGATGGTTATGATGAAAAAAAAGATGACAATATTCTTTTTTACTATACCTCTAAGATCACCTCGCCGGCTCGTTTAAGCGGTACCTTATTATTAATCCATGAAACTATAGATCAGATTAAAGCGCCGAGAAAAGCGTGGACCTATAACCCAGGTCAACGCAGAGTACGGCGTGCACCTAATGTTGCTTATGACGCACCAAATAATGGTTCAGATGGCTTACGAACCACAGATCAAGTTGATATGTTTGCCGGTTCGCCCATGCGTTATAACTGGAAAATTGTTGGCAAGAAAGAATTATATATTCCCTATAACTCATATGCATTAGCTAACCCAGATTTAAAATATGATGACATGGTGCACGCCAATCATGTTGATCAAAACCTTACGCGTTATGAGCTACATAGAGTCTGGCAAATTGAAGCAAGCATTAAAGATAAAACGCGTAATATTTATTCAAAGCGGGTCTTCTATATTGATGAAGATAGCTGGCAAATAAGCATTGCTGATTTATATGACGATAAGAATTTATTATGGCGAGTTAGCGAAGCGCACCAATTACAATATGCAGTAGGTAACACAAATTTTGTCTCGGCAGAAATTTATCATGATTTAATGGCAGAACGTTATTTAGCCATTTTGAGTAATGAAATAAAAGAGCCCATTGTTTTTGATCAACAATCATCTCGAAAAGACTTCAGCCTAGGTGCCTTAAGGAGAAGTGGTAAAAGATAAGTCACTTGTCAGTTATTCGCTATTTCAATGAATATATTTAATTAAGATAAGTTCAATCAAGAGACATGCAATCGCTTACCACTCAGGGGTAAGCGATTTGTTTGTTATTCAGTCATTTCAACTCCTCAGGACAACAGATGTTTTACCTAAAAGTATTGTTTTATAAAGTCATTATGCAAGTGTTAAAACTTGCCGGAAAGTTAGTTCCCCAGACACAGCCTTTCATTTTCACCGGCGGCTATTCATCTTTAGCGCTAACCAAGCTCATCATAGACCAAGACACTAAACATGTTTTTATTGTTACTGATGCAGTGCTCAATAAATTAGGCATAACAAAGGGGGTTTGTAATTTACTTGCCGAACACCAGGTGAAAGTGACCATTTATGACCAAGTCACGCCTGACCCGAGTGAAAGTGTAGTCAATAATGGTATCGCCTTACTTAGAAAGCAGCAATGCGACCTAGTACTTGCCATTGGTGGCGGCTCTTCAATTGATGCGGCAAAAATGATTGCGGTATTAGCATATAGTAAGCAAACCATCAAAGGTGTCGCTGGATTATTAAAAATCAGAAAAGAAGGTTTGCCTTTGTGTGTCATACCAACAACGTCTGGTACGGGCTCAGAAGTGACTATGGCGGCAGTAATCACCGATACTGAAAACCAAAGTAAATCATTAGTGGTCTCGCCCAAAATGATGGCCATGGCAACCGCATTAGACCCTGTGCTTATGCAAGGCATGCCGGCGAAAATTACCGCCGATACCGGTTTTGATGCATTGACTCATGCCATTGAGGCCTACTTATCAAAATATGCCAATGCACAAACCGATCAATTTGCCTTAACGGCAATAAAACTGATTTTTAAACAGTTGCCGACTTGTTATCACCAGGGCGACGATTTAGCGGCAAGGCAAGCGCTAGCACTAGCTTCTTGTTATGCGGGCCTTGCCTTTAATAAAACGAATGTCGGTTATGTGCATGCGATTGCTCATCAAATTGGCGCAAAATATCACTCGCCTCACGGTTTTACCAATGCGGTGGTGCTACCGGTAGTGCTCGATTTCTACCTAAAGGGCAGTGAAGAGCGTTTAGCTGATATGGCAAAAGCCATTGGTATAGACACCAATAACCTCACTAGTGTGCAAGCGGCAGAGCAGTTTATATTAGCGATAAAGGAATTACAGGCGGAAGTCGGCATACCAAAGACCTTAAACTGCATTGAAGAAAAAGATATAAAATCACTGGCAAAATCGGCACTAAAAGAGGCACATTACTTTTATCCCGTGCCTAAATATTTGCGACCATCGCAATGTGAAAAAATGTTAACTCAGCTGTGTACGCCATAATTTGAACGTAGTATGAAAATAACTTGAACAAAGTTTGAAACGAGTGCTTTGTAGAGCATCTAGCAGTTAGTTTCTACCCGTAAAGGCTAACTGCTTCCCTATGAGGCAGAATTAATCCTGAGAATCCCTAATGACAGAAATAACAACAATTGCTGAGCTGGAATCAGGCTTAGCGTCGCAAAAAAAATACTTTAGTAAAAATATGTACCCGAGTTATCAAGAAAGGGGGAACGACTTAAAGTCATTAAAAAAACTATTGTTAGCTAATCAAGATGAATTTATCACCGCGCTAAGTTTAGACTTTGGTCACCGAAGCGCCGATGACACCAAAATTGGCGATATACTCACCACGATTTCAGGTATCAATTACACCTTAAAGCGAATGAAACGTTGGATGAAGCCTCAGCGTAAACATATCGGTCTGTTATTTCAGCCAGCAAAAGGCGAGGTAATTTACCAGCCCAAAGGTGTCATTGGTATAGTTACACCGTGGAATTACCCACTGTTTTTATCTTTGGGACCACTTACAGCTGCGCTTGCTGCGGGTAATGTGGCAATGATAAAAATAAACACATGAAAATGAATTGAAAATATGAGGTGTTCGACATAACTTCGGTGTTTATTTAGCAGTAATGTCTTAGTAAAGAGGGCAAAAAAAGGCAACAATATAAACATCGCATAGGAAAAACCATTAACTATCTGTTGGTTCAGTTCATCAAATCGATTTGTGTCAGCGATGTACTTAATCTTGTCATTATAAACATCAGAATTATCACTCGTGGTATCGAAATAGAAACTCAATGGAATATCAGGTTGTTTATATATTTTCACCATCTCAGTGGGTTGCTCTTCTGTACTGGTGACACTAACACCAATGATATTTATAGA
>JALJPA010000127.1 GCA_022969215.1 Colwellia sp.
CAAAGGAGAGACCATCAACTTGCTGTTTAATATTGCAAATGGTGGCGTTGAGTTTTATATTATTTTCCCCTTCTCCCGTTTCCACCACAATATCGATAACTTTATCTTCTGCCAATACCAACTGTTCGCCATTGATAATATCTAGCTGGCCACCATCAACCGATACGTTAGTCATGGTTGTTTGCCAGTAAACGTCATCAATTTTTACTTTAGCGTAAATGTGGGTATCAATACGCACAGAGGAACGTAATTGTTGTAAGGTCACGGTATTAGGGATATCTAACACCATAATACGTGAGGGTATTTGCAAGGTTTGTCTAACGCTGCTAATAAAAGCCACCGCAGCGCCATCACGACCTTCAATAAGGCCACGGACAGTGATCACTGTGCCTTGAGAAATATATTGAGAAAATGCGCCTAATTTGGTCGCATCGGGATATTCGATAAGTACATACTTCTTAGGTAAGTAACCAATATAAAAGGTATGGAACTTTCTTTTTTGACCTGCAGGGGTACAGATATCAATAGTGATAGGCGCACCCGCTTTTAGATAAGCTAAATTACGCACAGAAGGTTTTTTTGGATTGGTTAAAATTGCTTGTCCTGCCATATTTTTCAATAAGATCAAACGTGGAACGTACCTATAACCTTAATTAAATAAAACAGAAAATGCAACTTACTGTAAGCACAGTAAGTTGCAACAAACGTTAATCTTTTTTATAACCTTGTGTTAATCGAGCAATTTTCTTTTGCTGGGTATAGGTTAACTTTTTCTTACCGGCAAATGGATTCAAGGTGTCTTTAAACTGAATACGAATAGGTGTACCCATCATTTTTAACGACTTACGATAGTAGTTCATTAAATAACGTTTATAAGACATTGGCAATTTCTTCGCCAAGTTACCATGCACGATAATAATAGGTGGGTTATAACCACCTGCATGGGCATATTTAAGTTTAATACGACGCCCTTGGTGCATTGGTGGTTGGTGATCAAAAACCGCCATATCAAGTATTTTAGTTACCATAGCGGTAGAAATACGTTTTGTTGCTGAAACAAATGCTTCTTCCACTGATTCATACAAGTGACCAACACCGGTACCGTGTAATGCAGAAATAAAATGTATACGGGCAAAGTCGATAAAGCCTAAACGTCTATCAAGCTCTGTCTTAATACGATCTTTTTCATGATCCTCTAAGCCATCCCATTTATTTACCGCTAAAACTAAAGAACGTCCTGCTTCAAGAATAAAGCCCAGTAAGCTTAAATCTTGATCACTAATACCTTCTTGCGCATCAATAATAAGTAGACAAACGTTAGCATCTTCAATGGCACGTAAGGTTTTAATCACCGAGTATTTTTCTACCACGTCAGTAACATTTTTACGACGACGAATACCCGCAGTATCAATTAAGGTATATTCGCGGCCATTACGCTCCATTGGAATATAAACACTATCACGTGTAGTACCTGGCATATCATAAACAACAACACGTTCTTCGCCCAGAATACGGTTAGTTAGTGTTGATTTACCTACATTAGGACGACCAATGATAGCTAATTTAATTTTGTCATTTTCTTTAGGCTCATCTTCAAGCTTTTTAGCCAGCTCTTCTTCTGTTAGTTCAACCTCTACTTCATCAGAAAATTCATCATTCTCTTCACCTTCTTCTTTAGGCTCAACTGGGTTAGCCAAAGCTTCGATATGCGGGGTTAAGGCAAGCGTTAACAGTTGCGTAACACCACGACCGTGGGCAGCAGCAATTTGATGAACATGTTCACCTAAACCTAAAGAATAGAATTCGGCAACAGCTGAATCGCCATGAATACCGTCAATTTTATTAGCAACGACGAATATTTTTTTATTTTGCTTACGTAAATGATCAGCAATACCATGATCAGCTGCGGTTAAGCCATCACGTGCATCAACTAAAAACAGTACCGCATCGGCTTCTTCAATTGCCAATAGCGACTGCTCAGCCATCTTTACGTCAATGCCTTTTTCATCACCATTAATACCGCCGGTATCAATAACAATAAATGGATGTTCTTCTACTTCAGCTTGACCATATTGACGATCGCGAGTTAGACCAGGGTAATCGGCAACAAGTGCATTACGACTACGGGTTAAACGGTTAAATAACGTTGATTTACCTACATTAGGACGGCCAACAAGAGCAACTACAGGAAGCATGAGCACCTCAAAGAAATAATCATACAAGGAGTAATGCATGATTTTTCAGAAATATATAAAAACTAAATATCCAAGATAAAAAGCAAGACTGCTCAGTCTGCTAAGTTAAAATTGATATTGCTAAAAACAAGCAACGGCTCCTAATGCATTTTGCATAGGAGCCGTTATTAATTCTAGTCGCTTATCCTTTAAAAAGAAGCAACTACAAACAGTACAACTTATTGAGCAGCACTGACAATTTTTGGTGTGATGATAGCTTGTAAATCACCATCACGAGATTGACTATATAAAACATCGTCAACTACTGTTGGCGTTGAATGTAAGCCACTGCCATCGACTTTATGGCGAGAAACAATTTCACCGGTTTCTTGATCAAGCCAATGTAAGTAACCTTCAAAATCGCCGACAACAATATATCTATCAACAACGGCTGGGCCGGTAACACTTCGGTTAGTTAACTCCATGTTACTCCAGCGTTCAATGCCATTGATACGGTTAAGGGCATAAACATGACCGAGGGTATTAGTAATATAAATATCATTACGATAAACCGAAATTTGTCTAAATGATGAATATTGGCGTTTCCATAAAATGCGCCCTGATTTTAATTCGATAGCAACTAGGTTACCACGCGCAGAGATTACATAAATTTTGTCACCAAAAACTACCGGCGCAGAATCAACATCAATAACACGTTGTAATTCAGTTGAACCAGTTGCTTCACCTACTTCGGTAGTCCAGCCAGCTTGGCCTTTCTCAAGGATGTAAACGGAAAGTTCGCCCTTGCCTGAGCCAACTAAGACACCGCCAGAAGCTATTACTGGCGTACTAATACCGCGTAAGGTTAACGCTGGAACATCTTGCTCAACCTTCCACAATTCTTCACCCGTGTTAGCATCAAAAGCTTTAATTATGCCTGAGGCAGAATTTACTACTAAGATACCTGAGTCTATGGCCGGTTGAGTGATCACTTCACCCTTAATTTTTGCTTGCCACACTAGCTCGCCAGTCTCAGCATCTAAGGCAAAAACCTTTCCACTTTCAGTGCCTACAAATATTTTATTCTGGCCTGCTATCGGACCACCCGCAACTAACGCTGAAACTCGGCTATCCCAAAAACTACGTTCGTTATTAATATCACTTAAGTCGGCTTGCCAAACTTTTTTACCACTATCTTTATCAAAGGCAATCACATCGCCCATACGGCTAGCGCTATAAACTTTGTTGTAAGCAACGGTAGGTTTTATCCGTGAAAAATAATCATCAACGCCATCACCAACACTGCGGTCCCATAATACCTCTACATCAAAAGCATTATCTAAATCTGAGAGCTCTGCCACTTTAGTACTAGGATCTTCATCATCATTTGAAGAACAAGCCAGTAAACTTGAAGACAACAAGACAATGGCTAGTACTTTTTTAGCACTAAAGCCCTTAAAAATTTTATTTCCAAAATAACGCATAGTTTGCCTTTTAACTAAAATAAATGAGTGTGCCAAATAACCGGGTAAGTTACTTACCCTCAGACTCAGTTACTACTGATTCAGCAACGACTTTTTCAGCGACAGGTAATCTAATTACTTGGGCTAAATCATCTAATTTAATTTGTAGGCTTGGGCTTGTCGCTATACCGTCAGCGGCAATAGCGGCTTGATAGGCATTACGCGCAAGGTCTTTTTTACCTTGTTGTAAATACGCATCACCTTTAATTTCTTCAATAGCAGCGGTAAACGCTTCAGGTAAATTATTATTTAAGGTGTTAAAAGCTTGTGAGTATTGCTCAAGCTGCACTTGTACTCGCGCTAAACGTAAGCTCGCAATGGCTTTAATACCATCAGTTGGCGCAGACTCTATAGCAGTGGTTAGCTGCTTTTCAACTTGCGTCCAATCTTTATGTGAAGCTGACTCTTTTGCTAGCGCCAATGCAGTTAAAGACACATAGCTATTGTTACCATTTTCACTGATAAATTTCTCGCCATTTGCGGTAAAAGCTTTAGCATCTGTAGTACTTTGCTCCATAAGCGTTTGATAGCTGTCTGAAACAGCAAGCTCTTGCTCAAGCTGGTTATCTTGATAAAAATTAAAACCGATAAAACCGGCGAAACCTAAAAAGATACCAGCACTGATTGTCATACCATTTTTTGCCCAGTAACCTTTAATGGCTTCTACTTGTTGTTCTTCCGTTTGATAAATTTCCACTACTTCACCTTGGCTTAAAGCCCTTAAATTAATTCAGTTAACAAGCTAGAAACTTGATTAAAGTCCACGCTTTGTTGTTCTTTTTGACCGCGTAGGTATTTCACCATAACTTGCTCTTGAGCAATTTCATCATCACCCAGTATTAACGCTATTTGTGCGCCGGACTTATCAGCACGCTTTAATTGTTTTTTCATATTGCCACCACCACAGTGACACTGCAATCTAATATCTGGCACTTGATCACGCCATTGTTCAGCTAACTTGTTTGCTATCACTTGCGCATCATCACCTAAGATAACCACATAGGCATCTACTTGTGCGCGAGTATTAGTAACTTTATCTAACTCCGTTAGCATTAACACTAAACGTTCGATACCTAAAGCAAAGCCAAAGGCTGGCGTTGCTTTACCACCAAGTTGTTCAACTAAACCATCATAACGGCCACCCGCACAAATAGTACCTTGTGCACCTAATGTTGTTGTAACCCATTCAAATACGGTGCGGTTATAATAATCTAAACCACGTACTAGACGTTCATTTAAAACGTAGTTAACACCTGCGGCATCTAATCGAGCACATAAGGTATCAAAATGCGCTTGCGTTTCTTCACCAAAATGATCAGACAACTTAGGTGCATTAGTCAATGCTTCTTGAACTTTTGGGTTCTTACTGTCTAACACTCTTAACGGGTTAGTGTGCATGCGACGTTTAGAGTCATCATCAAGTAACTCTTCATGCTCAATTAAATAAGCAATCAAGGCTTCACGATAATTAGCACGCTCATCGTTTGATCCTAATGAATTCAACTCTAGTGTGACAAACTCATTGATGCCAAGTTCCTTCCATAAACGCGCTGTCAGTAAAATAATTTCAGCATCTATGTCAGGAGTCGCTATACCAAAGGCTTCCAGGCCGAATTGGTGAAACTGGCGATAACGACCTTTTTGTGGTCTTTCGTGGCGAAACATAGGTCCCATATACCAAAGACGCTGCTCTTGGTTATACAGTAAGCCATGTTGAACACCCGCGCGAACACAACTCGCAGTACCTTCTGGACGTAGCGTTAAGCTATCACCATTAAGGTCATCAAAAGTGTACATTTCTTTTTCAACAATATCGGTGACTTCACCAATACCGCGTTTAAATAGTGCGGTTGACTCAACAATGGGCATGCGAATTTCCGCAAAACCATAATTGCTGGCAACTCGACGCAGGACCGCCTCCACCATTTGCCAAATAGGTGTTTCACTTGGAAGGCAATCATTCATGCCACGAATTGCTTGTAGAGCCTTTTGTTTAGCCACTGATGGGTCTCTCTTTCTTATTCTTAGGTAAAGCTGAGGCTTGCCATATTAGACATAGCTATCAGCGCTTACGTTTAATTAATATATTAAGTACTGTGTTAAATTTACGCAGCGCGCAGTATACCTAATAACACAACGCGAATAAACTTATGCTTTATCCGCTGGTTCTTATCAGAAGTTAATCGACTGTTTTAAAGTCAATTTTATTCTTTTCATCTTGGCGTTCATTTATCGCGTGTGCTTTAGCACGGATGCGCTGTTCAAGTTGATCAACCAGGTTATTATTATCAAAGCGCTCTTTTTGACGGATGCCATCTAAATAAAAGCCACTTTTTTTACTGCTACCGGTTAAGCCAAGATCTGACACCATAGCTTCACCTGGGCCATTAACAATACAACCAATAATGGATACATCCATCGGCGTCATAATATCTTCAATACGTTGTTCTAAGGCATTGACCGTTGACACCACATCGAACTCTTGACGGGAGCAACTTGGACAAGCAATCAAATTAATACCACGACTACGTAATTTCAATGACTTTAAAATATCAAAACCCACTTTAATTTCTTCAATTGGGTCTGCCGCCAATGAAATACGTAAAGTATCACCAATGCCCTGTGCTAATAATATGCCCAAACCTACCGATGATTTTACCGAACCTGAACGTAAGCCACCCGCTTCGGTAATTCCTAAATGTAATGGATTATCAATTTGTTTAGCTAATAATTTATATGACTCAACCGCAAGAAAAACATCCGAGGCTTTGACACTGACTTTAAACTGATCGAAATTCAATCTGTCGAGAATATCAACATGACGCATAGCCGACTCGAACAGTGCTTCAGCTGTTGGCTCGGTATATTTCTCTTGAATGTCTTTCTCTAATGAGCCGCCATTAACACCGATACGAATAGGGATATTGTTATCCCTAGCACTCTCAACCACACTACGAATTCGACTTTCATTGCCAATATTACCCGGATTAATTCGTAAACAATCAGCGCCATACTCGGCAACTTTTAAGGCGATACGGTAATCAAAGTGAATATCTGCCACTAAAGGCACATTGACTTGTTTTTTGATTTCACGAAACGCTTCTGCAGCATCCATGGTTGGTACACTTACACGGACGATATCGGCCCCAACAGCTTCCAATGCCTTGATTTGTGCAACTGTTGCGGCAACGTCTGTGGTCGATGTATTAGTCATTGATTGCACAGTAATAGGTGCATCACCACCAACAGGGACATTACCGACCATAATTTGACGAGAAACACGACGTATAATTGGAGATTCTTTAAACATAATTTTTCTTTCTATAAAGGGAGTTACTTAACTCAAAAGCAAGTGCTAATAACTATTTACCAGTACCTATGTAATAATACCTATTCAGAGACTTATCAAGATTGTCTATTCAATGTTAATGACTCAACATTAACTACTCAGCAACAATGGGTAAATCAAATTTAGCAATATTACCAACATTAAAAGCAGACATATCTACCGATTGGCCATTAAAGACAATACTGGTTAACTCAGGTTTACCGACAGTAATACGCAGTGGCGCTTTACCTTGAATAGTCATTACATAACCTGCCTTTTTAACACCCCAGGCAATTCGCTCACCAGTAGCATCATAAATATTTACCCAACAATCACCGTTAAAAGTAAACACTGCGGTGCTTATCTCTGGTACCTGCGACTGAGGTTGTTCAGTTACCTCTGGTGAAGCGTTAGCATTATTGACAACCTTAATATCAGTACTTACAACTAAGTCAACTTCATTTTTATTTTCAATAGGTTGAACGTCTTTATCAACTAATGGTTGCCCTTCAGTTGCAGAACTAAATACAACAGCAGTAGCAGTTTGTTCACCGCTGTTCTGTTCAACGTTAACCGTTTGAGTATCAGAAGTAACACTCACAGAGTTAGTCGCTTGCTGGCTACTCTCTTGCTGCCACCATAAAACGGTCAACCCCACCAAAACAGCTACGATAAGGTAGCTTAACCACATAACACGACTGTGTTCAGCTTGTTTAGTAGTTTCATTCGAAAAACTCAACATTTCACTGCGCTGAATACTGGCAGCATCTAAGGCATCATAGCTTGCCAAGATATCTTCTACTTCAACAGCAACTAATTTAGCATAATTAACTAAATAGCCGCGGATGAAAGTCACCGGTGTTGATGGCGAAAAAATATCGTTTTCAATATCGTTAACCAAGTCTACCTTAAAGTTCAGTTTACTGGAGATATGTTCTTGAGAGAGAGATAGCGCTTTTCGAGCTTCACGTAACATGGCTCCTGGGCTCACTACTTCCATATCTTCACTGAGTTCGGTAACTTGTTCAGTCATTTGTTCGGTGATAGTACTTTGTTGTTCTTTGTCTGGTTTTCCAGTCGGAGTTACATCATTAATCATTAATATTTTTCACTGTTTGAGGGTCAACCACATAAAGCTTATCGCCTATATGGATTTTATTTTTTTCAGAGATATTATTCCACTTACGTAATGCGTTTAGCTTGACGTTATATATTACAGAAATATTGTAAAGGTTTTCACCTGGGCTTACTGTATGAAAAGCATCTTTGGCATCGACTTTTTCGATATTATTTACCAATACTTCTGCCTCAACAACGGTTGCGACTGAAGCTGCAGCTAACACCGGAGGTATTGTCGTTAGTGGCGCCTCATCAACATTAGCTTGTGCTTTAATAAAATCAGCTTCAGGCGTTCCCGCTTCAGCAACGAGAACTTCTATTTCAGCTTGTTGCGGCAAGGCTTCAGGTAAAGGCACATCCCGTGTCGCGGGTATAGGCTTAGTTGAATTAGGTTCAATAGTAGCTATTACTGATTGAGTCGCTACTACGCCAGTTGCCACAACCGCTGTAATTGCTGGGGCAAGGTCTACGACGTCTTTGCTGATAGTATTAATTTCTTCAGCATCAGCTAATGTGGTGTTAGGTTCAAATACTGTACTGTCTGTTATTGGCATACTTGTCGCTACGACAGTTCCTGCAACTGTAGCAGAGAGCAAAGCGGTTCCTGAGCCGAGTACAACTTGTGTTGCATTTGTGGCCAGCTGTGGCGTAGTTGTCACTATAGGCATAGCAGCCACTGCAGGTGTAGCTACCACTACAGGCGTAGCTGTCATTGCCGCTGTAACTGTTGCTGCTGTTGGCACTTTCGCTATTTTAGCGACCCCAACGAGTTCATTACTGCTTTTTGCTAGGCTAGCCGTTTTAACACTGGTGGTATAGGGCGAATTATTTACTTTTCTAGGAGAAAGTTTTACCACACGTTTGTTTCTGCTGGGTGGTAACTGATTTTTTTCTCTTTGACTAACTTGGTATTTTCTCGCTAAATCATCTGCTTCAATAAATTCCAAGTCATTGAGTAGGTATTGTTTACCTTCCCATGACTGCGGGTACATTTTCACTAACATATTGGCGTAATTTGTTGCCGTGCGACGCTGACCTAATTTCCAATATAATTTATAGGCTAGTGCTAATGAGTCGGCAGTAAAGCGCCGAGTGTGTCGTTCAAATTTATGTAAAAAACGCTTAGCTTCTTTGTAATCGGTCATTGCATATTGCATGCGCACCATTTGCAATAAAGGTCTTGTTCTATTTGGGCTATGGAATATAGCCTTATTCAAATACATTTCCGCTTTTTCAAAGTCATCATTTTGTAAATAACAGGAGGCAAGGTTTTCATAGCTTTGCGAGACCAATATGTAACTAGGCACAGCAATCGCTTTTAAAAACTGAACTTCAGCAGCAGCAAGTTTACCTTGACGACATAAAAATACCCCATAGTTATTTAAGGTATCTGCACTGTCGGCTTTAATAGCTAAAGCTTGTTCGAATGAGTTAATAGCAAGTTCGCTTTCACCTACTGTTTCATAATAGTGAGCAAATGCCGTATGCACTTGTACTAAATTTGGAGAAAATCCTTTCGCTTTTTCTAAATTGAGCTTGGCTTGGGACATGTCACCCATTTTTAGGTAACCTAGCCCTAAAGCAACACGGGTTGCCGCCATCTCATCACGATTAGCTTTGTTTTTTACAATGGGTTCATTATTTTCAAAGCTCTGGGTAACACAACCACTTAACAGCGATATTGAAATCGCAGTCAAAATTGTCGGAAAAATATATTTAGCCATAGCTTTATCCATAATATGCAATGTATTAACCGCCTCTTATTTTTTGTAGCAATTTCACTATTAAGTGATCATTTTAAAATGCTCTATACATAGCCAATACTATTGTTTTTTTCAATCTCAATAGCCGGCTATTATTCACAAAATCACCTTGTTCTTAAACATCTATTTTCATTGCTTCTGGTAAAATAGAAGCTGTAAGCTTAATTAATGAAATCCCTCGTATTTTACACTAAAAAACAATGCACTAATGCTTAGATTGATTTGATAGAGATAGTGTCAGTTTTAGGCTGATCTTTCAATGAACTTATTTCTGCGTTTTTTGCTGCATTAAAAGCACTACGTTTAGTTCTATCTATAACATCACCGGCCAATTGACCACAAGCAGCATCAATATCACCACCACGGGTACGCCTTGTAATTACCGTTAAGCCATAGCTTTGTAATACTTTATCAAAACGATCAATTCGAGAATTACTTGAACGTTTATAAGGTGAACCTGGATAAGGATTAAAAGGGATCAAATTGATCTTACTTGGTAAACCTTTTAAAGCATGTGCCAGCTCGTGTGCTTGATCGGTACTGTCATTAACATGATCAAGCATAACGTATTCTATGGTTGCTTCTTTATTTGCTTTTGAGCCATCTATATAGCGTCCGGCTGCGGCAAGAAAATCTTCCAATGGATATTTTTTATTGATTGGCACTAACTCATCACGCAACTTATTATTTGGCGCATGAATAGAGATAGCTAAGGCACAATCAATTTTTTCTTTCAGCATGTCTAATGCTGGTACAACACCAGAGGTACTTACCGTCACTCGACGTTTGGACAAACCATAGCCTAAATCGTTCAACATGGTATCAAGCGCAGGTATTAAATTTTTCATATTTAATAACGGTTCCCCCATGCCCATCATGACAATGTTGGTTATTGGACGAGTACCGGCAATACGGGTTGCACCGATATCATTGGCAACACGCCACACTTGGCCAATAATTTCAGCCATAGATAAATTGCGATTGAAGCCTTGTTGAGCGGTAGCACAGAAAGTACATTCTAATGCACAGCCAACTTGAGACGAGACACACAAGGTGGCACGATCATTTTCAGGGATCCAAACAGTTTCAATTTCTTGACCGCCCTCAAGTCTTAAGGAATATTTAATAGTTCCGTCAACTGACACTTGTTTTTCAGAAATTTCAGGAGCTGTTATCACACAATTGCGCTGTAACTTTTCCCGTAGCTTCTTATTGATATTGGTCATTAGCTCAAAGTCGCTGTAGCCAAAGTGATAAATCCACTTCATCATTTGATCGGCCCTAAATGGTTTCTCACCAATAGATTCAAAGTATTCACGCATACCTTTATGATCAAAATTAAGTAGGTTTACTTTACTGTTTACATCACTCATACAACAAACTCTCAATAACTAAAATTAAACCACTCAATAAGCAGCCTAAAAAACAAGGCGCACATTGTACACTTTTCAAGCAACAATCGCAATTTTACTGGGTTATCTTAAGAGAATTTATAATCCACTTAAAATAATAAAAGGATTTTACTGATGATCAGTAAAATCCTTTCAAATTAATTTATTCTTTAATCAAAGCAAACAAAATGAATTTTAGGAGGTTGCACGGAGTTGACGTAAGTCAATGAGTACAACCGACAACGAAGTCATTAGCTTTGCGAAGATTAAATAGAAATTAACGAGTACGTGAACAAACTTCTTCATCTGAGAAGAAGTAAGCAATTTCACGTGCAGCAGATTCTAAAGCGTCAGAACCGTGAGCAGCATTTTCGTCGATGCTATCAGCAAGATCAGCACGGATAGTACCAGCAAGTGCTTCAGCAGGGTTAGTAGCACCCATGATTTCACGGTTTTTAAGAACAGCGTTTTCGCCTTCTAAAACTTGAACCATAACTGGACCTGAAGTCATGAATTCAACTAAAGCACCAAAGAAAGGACGTTCGCTATGTTCAGCGTAGAAACCTTCAGCTTTTTCTTTGCTTAAGTGGATCATTTTAGAAGCAACAATTTTTAAACCAGCAGTTTCAAAACGGTTGTAGATTTGACCGATGAAGTTTTTAGCAACTGCGTCTGGTTTTACGATAGAAAAAGTACGTTCGATAGCCATGATAAGCCCTTTTAAGTTGTATTAATTTAAGTTTAAAATTTAAATATGTCGTTAGCCATTTATTTAAATGGCTAAAAATTTGGGCGCATTATAGACGAAAGTAGACTAAAAAACTAATGATATCGCGTTAAAGCAACATCATTAGTTTAATTAGCTAATCCCAATTGAAAGTGTTTATGACTTAAGCACTAGTCCTACGATATTCGCGGTAAACAGGCTTCCAGAAGCTAAGCTCTATTTTGGTAAGTAACTCTTCGTCACTCATAGCTAGTGCTAAATTTTGCTTAAAAGCAACTTTCGCAATCGCAAAAGCAATGTCTTTACTTAATTGCGCAATGGCGGTTAACGGCGGTAGTAATTGATCCGATTCATTATTAGCTAGCGGTGAAGCCGACGCTAAGGTTTCACTGGCCACTTTTAACATATCATCGGTAATACGTGTGATATTTGCTGAAACAACACCCAAGCCAATACCTGGGAAGATATAACTATTATTACACTGGGCAATAGGGAAAGTTTTCCCTTGATATTCAACCGGCGAAAATGGGCTACCCGTGGCAATAATAACTTGTCCTTTGGTCCAATTAATTACTTGACTAGGAGTTGCTTCTACTTGACGTGAAGGGTTACTTAACGGGAAGATAATTGGTCTATCACAATGAGATTTCATCGCGGTAATAACTTCTTCGGTAAACAAACCTGCTTGTCCTGAAACACCGATAAGAATATCAGGTTTAGCGCCATGCATGACTTCAACAAGTGAGGCAAACTCGCCAGTAATATCCCAAGAGGCAAGAGCGTCCTTGTTTTGTACTAATTTTTGTTGGAAATCGCGAAGATTTGCCATACCTTGTGTTAGCAAACCAAATCTATCAACCATAAATACTTGGCTACGCGCTTTTTCAGGGGAAAGGCCTTCACTGACCATCTGGCTGATAATTTGTTCGGCAATACCACAACCCGCAGAGCCAGCACCAACAAAAGCCACGCTCTGCTCTGATAATTTAGATCCCGTACTACGACAGGCGGCAAGTAAAGTACCTACAGTAACCGAAGCTGTGCCTTGAATATCGTCATTAAAACAACAAATTCTATCTTTATAACGCTCTAATAAAGGCATGGCATTCGGTTGAGCAAAATCTTCAAATTGCAATAAAACCTGTGGCCAGCGACGTTTAACTGCGCTGATAAATAACTCTAAAAATTCATCATATGAGTCTTGATCGATACGTTTATGACGTGCTCCCATGTACATAGGATCGTCTAATAACTTCTGGTTATTAGTACCAACATCAAGCATTACCGGCAAAGTATGAGCGGGACTAATACCACCACAAGCGGTGTAAAGAGAAAGCTTGCCAATAGGAATACCCATACCGCCGATACCTTGGTCGCCAAGACCCAAAATACGTTCACCATCAGTAACTACAATTACTTTTACTTTGTTTTTAGTGGCATTACGCAACATATCATCAATATTAAATCTATCTTCGTAAGAGATAAATAAACCGCGTGAACTGCGGTAAATATCAGAAAACTGTTCACAAGCGTCACCAACCGTTGGGGTATAAATAATCGGCATCATATCAGCAAGATGATTTT
>JALJPA010000128.1 GCA_022969215.1 Colwellia sp.
AAAAAGCGGATTGTTTTTTCTCCGTCTACTCAATACCTGTAATGTACGTTCAAGTTCCTCATCACGACCAATTAAAGGGTCGATATTACCTTTGATAGCTTCTTCATTAAGGTTGACAGAAAAATTTTCAATGGTACGCGGTTCATCTTCGCTTTGTTGCTCGCCATCAAGTGCCTGCGGTGCATTGTCATCAACCTTTGCAATGCCGTGAGAGATATAATTAACAATGTCTAAACGACTAATATCTGATTTTTTCAAAATATATGCGGCTTGCGATTCTTGTTCGCTGAAAATAGCGACTAATACATTCGAGCCACTGACTTCATTTTTCCCCGAAGATTGCACATGAAAAACAGCCCTTTGTAAAACGCGTTGAAACCCTAACGTTGGCTGAGTTTCACGTTCTTCTTCCCCTATAGGAATCATTGGCGTTGTTTCGCCGATAAAATCTAAGAGGCTTTTGCGAAGTTTAGCTAGGTCAGCTCCACACGCTCCAAGCGCTTCAATCGCTGATGGGTTATCTAATAATGCCAACAGTAAATGTTCTACCGTCATAAATTCGTGGCGAGATTCTTTAGCTTGGCGAAAAGCTAAATTAAGTGAGATTTCTAAGTCTTTGTTTAGCATAACTACTCCAACTTTTTCTTTAGGCTTTTGTCATCACACACTTTAATGGGTGCTGATTTTCAAAAGCGTACTGGACAACATGTTCAACTTTTGTTTCTGCTATCTCTGCAGTATATATGCCACAAAGACCTTTTCCCTTATAGTGAATATTTAACATAATATCCGTTGCTTCTTCTTCACTTTTATTAAAAAAATTACATAATACGTCTACAACAAAGTCCATCGGGGTATAGTCATCATTAAGTAAAAAAACATGGTATTTAGCCGGCTCTTCTAGTTGCTCTCTAACTGCCTCTTCAACTATGTTTTGGGTGTCAAATAACTCTTTCCTGTTGCTCATATATTTATCTTAGTCTCTACTTTTTACTTTTGCTGTATCTTTTCATGCAATAAAGTTAAAAAAACGTTAAAAAAACATGTTTTTACCTTGACTAATTCTATAAATTATCTACGATTCTATAGGTGACTAATATTTAGTCGCTTAGTTTGTTGTCTATGCACTTACTTATTCGGATTTGTTGACTCTTAGACAGAGTTAACAATGGAAAGTAAGTTAAACATAATTGAATACTAAAGGATATAGAAGGAAGTTGAAGTATGGCACACGGTACAGTTAAATGGTTTAATAATGCAAAAGGTTTTGGCTTTATTCGCCCAGATAGTGGCGGGGAAGATATTTTCGCGCACTATTCAACAATCGAAATGGATGGATATCGAACATTAAAAGCCGGACAAGATGTCAATTATGAACTAAATGAAGGCCCTAAAGGTCACCACGCAGCAAGTATTAAGTTAGCTGAAGGCGAAATAGAATAAAAAAGACTTTGCGCTAAAGTAATATAAAAAAACACAGCTTGGGCTGTGTTTTTTATTCTTCTAAATCCCTCGGCTACATATGTTCAATAATACAATCACCAAACGCTGAACAAGAAACTAAGGTAGCATCATCCATAAGTCTCTCAAAATCATATGTTACTGTTTTCGCTTTGATTGCTCCAGACATCCCCTTAAGAAGCAAATCAGCGGCATCAAGCCAGCCCATATGTCTTAACATCATTTCTGCTGAAAGAATAACAGACCCTGGGTTTACCTTGTTTTTACCGGCATATTTTGGTGCTGTGCCATGAGTGGCTTCAAACACGGCAACTTCATCACCTAAATTTGCTCCTGGTGCTATTCCAATACCGCCAACTTGTGCTGCAAGCGCATCAGATAAATAGTCGCCATTTAAGTTTAAGGTGGCAATAACACTATACTCAGCCGGACGTAATAAGATTTGTTGTAACATAGCATCGGCAATAACATCTTTAATAATGATTTCTTTACCGGTATTTGGGTTTTTTAGCGTGCACCAAGGTCCACCATCGATTAAGCTTGCGCCAAATTCTTCGCGCGCCAGTTCATAACCCCATTCTTTAAAAGCACCCTCGGTAAACTTCATAATATTACCTTTGTGAACCAAAGTTACCGAGTCTTTATCATTATCAATTGCGTATTGAATTGCTTGTCTAACCAAACGTTGACTTCCTTCTTTTGATACCGGTTTTATACCGATACCACAATTGTCAGTAAAGCGAATATTACTTGCGCCCATTTCTTCAGTTAGAAACTTAATCATGGCTTTAGCTTTATCACTACCTGCTTGATACTCAATGCCGGCATAAATATCTTCGGTGTTTTCTCTAAAAATAACCATATCGACTTCAGCAGGCCTTTTTACTGGGCTTGGTACGCCAGTAAACCATTGCACTGGACGTTGACATACATAAAGGTCAAGCATTTGTCTTATAGCAACATTCAAGGAGCTCATGCCGCCACCTACGGGTGTTGTCAGTGGCCCTTTGATAGAGACTTTATATTCTTGAAGAATATTTAATGTCTCTTCCGGTAGCCAAGTTTCACTATCATACATTTTAGTCGCTTTTTCACCTGCATATACTTCCAGCCAGACAATTTTTCTATCGCCAGCATACGCCTTAGCAACAGCAGCATTAACAACTTTAAGCATAGGAGGTGTAACATCTACACCTATACCATCACCTTCAATGAAAGGGATTATCGGATTATTGGGTACTGATAATTTACCGTCAATAAAAGTAATTTTATCGCCAGTAGTGGGAATGATGATTTGATTAGTCATAGGACGAGCTCCACATTAAACAAGTATAGAAAAGTTACTCTACTAAACTAATTCAAAAAAGCACAAGGCACTAATCACTATTTAGTGATATCCAATATCACTAAAATGAATAAATAACACTTAGACTAAAGTCTAATAAGCATATCATCTAAAAAAAGATAAAAAAAAAGCTAAGTATCTCTACTTAGCTTTTGATTAATACAGCGCTATTGAATAGCACTTTCACTACCAATTTTGCATTTAAAGCAATTAGTTAGTTTAAAGTAACGCTGATAAAATAGTATTTAATGTTTCGCTAGGACGCATTGCTTTTTCTACAAGCTGAGTCTCAGCAAAGTAATAACCATTAAGGTCAATAGCAGGCCCTTGAGCAGCATTTAATTCAGCAATGATTTTTTCTTCTTGCTTAGTTAGTGCTTGCGCTACACCAGTAAAGTTTTCTTTAAGCTCACTATCTTTTGTTTGCTCTGCTAGTGCTTGAGCCCAGTACATTGCAAGATAAAAGTGACTACCACGGTTATCTAATTCACCCACTTTACGTGACGGAGATTTATTAGTATCTAAGAACTTGCCTGTAGCTGCATCTAAGGTATCAGCTAATATTTGAGCTTTAGCATTACCTGTCGATACCGCAACATGCTCTAGTGAGGCAGCAAGTGCTAAAAACTCACCTAAAGAATCCCAACGTAAATGGTTTTCTTTTTCAAACTGTTGAACATGCTTAGGTGCAGAGCCACCAGCGCCCGTTTCAAATAAACCACCACCATTCATTAGTGGTACAATTGAAAGCATTTTAGCACTAGTACCAAGCTCTAAAATTGGAAATAAGTCAGTTAAGTAATCACGTAAAACATTACCGGTAACTGAAATAGCATCTTCACCTTTAGCAACACGGGCAAGGGTATACTCACAAGCTTTTACCGGTTCAAGGATTTGAATATCTAAACCGCTAGTATCGTGATCAGCTAAGTAAGTATTAACTTTTTTGATCATTTGCGCATCATGGCCACGGTTTTCATCTAACCAAAATACCGTAGGAGTTCCAGTGGCTTTAGCACGAGTTACCGCTAATTTAACCCAATCTTGAATAGGTGCATCTTTAACCTGACACATTCTGAAAATATCACCTTGGGCAACATCTTGTTCAAGCAGTGTTTCGCCATTATCATTAACAACACGAACAACACCAGCACCTGACATGGTGAAAGTTTTATCGTGTGAGCCATATTCCTCGGCTTTTTGCGCCATTAAACCAACATTAGGTACTGTACCCATTGTCGTTGGATCGAAAGCACCGTTTTCACGACAAAAATCTACTACCGCTGAGAATACACCCGCATAGTTACGATCAGGGATCATAAATTTAGTATCTTTTTGCTTACCATCTGGTCCCCACATCATACCTGAAGCACGAAGTGCTGCTGGCATTGACGCATCAATGATGACATCACTTGGCACATGTAAGTTGGTAATGCCTTTATCTGAATCAACCATAGCCATTTCAGGGCGAGTAGCATAAACCGCTTGTAAGTCTGCTTCAATTTCTGCTTTTTGCTCCGCAGGTAAACGGGCAATTTTAGCGTAAACATCACCAATACCGTTATCAGCGTCTACACCTAATTGTTCAAAAGTAGCAGCATGCTTAGCAAATACATCTTTATAGAACACTTTCACTGCGTGACCAAACATAATTGGATCTGAAACTTTCATCATGGTTGCTTTTAAGTGCAATGATAATAAGACATCTTCCTCTTTGGCTTTATTGATTTCAGTTTCAAAGAATTCTACCAAGGCAGATTTACTCATCACTGCAGTATCAATAATTTCTTTATCAAGTAAAGGTAACTTTGATTTTAATAACGTTACATCACCGTTTTGAGCAACAAATTCAATATTTACCTTGGTTGCGCCATCAATAGTTACTGATTTTTCACTACCATAAAAATCACCTGATGCCATATGAGCAACATGAGATTTAGTTTGCTTAGACCAAGCACCCATTGAATGAGGGTTATTACGTACGTATTGCTTAACAGAGGCTGGAGCACGACGGTCAGAGTTACCTTCACGTAATACGGGGTTAACCGCTGAGCCTAATACTTTCGCGTAAGTTAACTTAATAGACTGTTCAGCTTCATTTTGTGGTTCAGCTGGGTAATTAGGTAAATCATAACCTTTTGCTTGTAATTCTTTAATAGCCGCTTCTAATTGTGGAATAGACGCTGAAACATTTGGCAATTTGATAATATTTGCTTCTGGCGTTTTCGCTAATTCACCTAACTCAGTCAATGCATCATCAACGCGTTGCTCTGGTGTTAAGTATTTTGGAAAGTTAGCTAAGATACGAGCCGCTAATGAAATATCACGTGTTTCAACGTTAATGCCTGAAGAAGCTGTATAAGCTTGAATAATTGGCAATAAAGAATACGTTGCTAAGGCAGGCGCTTCATCGGTAATAGTATAAATGATTTTTGAGTTATCAGTGCTCATTGAGATTCCTACTGTAATTAGCTAAATGCTCGAGTGTTCGCATAAAAATTCAATAAAAATTAATTAAAATTCACTCAAGCTAAAAATTTATTTTTCGCGCGCATAGTATAGTAATTCAAAGCGTATTAATATAGCCAAGAAAAAAGCCATTCAATTTTTTTAAGGGAATTTAGCGTAATAATGAAGCACAACAAAGGCTATTCAAGACATAAGGCCAATTCACCCATAAAGGTACGACCAGTGGAGGGAGAACGAAAAATCGTCCTCTTCAATAAACCCTTTGATGTTTTATGCCAATTTACTGATGAGAATAATCGCCGTACATTAAAAGACTTTATTACTATACCTGGCGTCTATGCGGCGGGACGACTTGATAGAGACAGTGAAGGCTTATTGCTGTTAACCAATGACGGTAAATTACAACATCAAATAGCCAATCCGGTTAAAAAAACAGAGAAAACCTATTGGGTGCAAGTTGAAGGCGCGCCTACAGAGTTAGATTTAGCGAAGTTACGACAAGGCGTTGAATTAAAAGACGGTATGACTAAGCCCGCTAAAGTGGCAATTATGCTTGAGCCTAAAGTTTGGCCGCGTATTCCGCCAATAAGAGAACGTGCCAGTATTGCAACCACTTGGCTGGAAATTACCATAACAGAAGGTCGTAATCGGCAAGTTAGACGCATGACAGCAAATATTGGTTTTCCTACCTTGCGCCTCATTAGATATCGCATCGGCAATTGGACCTTAGATAATATTGCTAATGGAGAATATAAAGTTGAGCAGTAAGCCCAATACTTCACCGGCCATAAATGAGCATGAATCAGACAACCACGGTGTACAGCAATTTAAACCCAATACTACTGTTGCTGCTGTTATTCACCACCAAGGTAAATTCTTATTTGTTGAAGAATTAGAACATAACCAAGTGGTTTTTAATCAGCCTGCTGGGCACTTAGAAGAAAATGAGAGTCTCACTACGGCAATAAAACGAGAAGTACTCGAAGAAACGGGCTTACACTTAGAGCCAGATTACCTATGTGGCATTTATTATTTTCATCGACCCGACCTACAGCTGTATTTTTTACGTTTTTGTTTTGTCATCGAATTAGAACAGTGGCTGATCGGCCAACCTCAAGACAGTGAAATAATGGCCACCCATTGGCTTACCCTTGAGCAAATAAAAGCAAAAGGTCAGCAATTACGCAGTTCCATGGTACTGGAGTGCATTGAAGATTACTTAGCGGGTAATAAAATACCCTTGTCACAGCTAAAATCTAATCTTTAATCTATATCCTGCTAGTCGTGCGTGTTATAATTTTGCGCTTCTAATTTCAGTGTAAATACTTAGTGCAATTAATTAATGCACTTAATTTTTAAAGTCTATTGGTCAAACAAACATGTTAACTGCCTCAAAAAATAAAGCCCCTGAAGAAACCAAAGTCATTGTTGGTATGTCAGGTGGTGTCGACTCTTCTGTTTCTGCTTACTTGCTAAAAGAGCAAGGTTATCAAGTAGAAGGTTTGTTTATGAAAAACTGGGAAGAAGATGATACTGAAGAGTATTGTGCTGCTGCCCAGGACTTAGAAGATGCCCAGGCTATTTGTGACAAACTAGGTATTAAATTACACACTATCAATTTTGCTACCGAATATTGGGACAATGTTTTTGAGTATTTCCTTGAGGAATATAAGGCTGGACGTACTCCTAACCCCGATATCATGTGTAATAAAGAAATTAAGTTCAAAGCTTTTTTAGAGTTTGCCTGTGAAGACCTAGGCGCTGATTACATTGCCACAGGACATTATGTGCAACGTGAGTATCGTGATGATGCTTGGCAGATGATACGAGGTCTTGATAATAATAAAGACCAAAGTTACTTTCTTTACACTTTAGACCAAAAGCAATTATCTCAAACCTTATTTCCTGTCGGCCATATTGAAAAGCCTGAAGTACGCGCTATCGCCGAAAAAGCAGGTCTAGTAACTCATAATAAAAAAGACAGTACTGGCATTTGTTTTATTGGTGAACGTAAGTTCAAAGACTTTCTCGGTCAATACTTACCTGCGAAGCCAGGCATTATTGAATCAGCTGAAGGTGTTGCCGTCGGCCATCACGATGGTCTTATGTATCACACCTTAGGTCAACGAAAAGGCTTACGCATCGGTGGTTTAGCTGATGCCGGTGAAGCGCCTTGGTACGTGGTTGAAAAAGATTTATTACGTAATGTCTTAATTGTTGGTCAAGGTCACAACCACCCTCGCCTTTTCTCTAAAGGTTTAATTGCCAATCAATTACATTGGGTTGATAGAAAAGCATTAGCTAACAGCATTCAATGCACGGTTAAAACCCGTTATCGCCAAGAAGATGTGGCTTGTACGGTAACGCCTTTATCTAATGACGCAAGTATAAGTAGTGATAAACAAGAATATCAAATTGATTTTAACGAAGCACAAAGCTCAGTTACTCCTGGACAATCAGTAGTATTTTATCAAGGTGATGTCTGTTTAGGTGGCGGTATTATTGATACCCTCATTCGTTAGTTGTTAACAATTAACAGTTAACATCGTCTAAGCCAATATAAGCCAAAAGCTAGAGAGAAAATGAAAGACCAAACGATTACCTTTGCCGTTATTTGCCAAGTTGCTTACCAAGTACAACAAGTATCACGTTCGGGCCATATCACTGATGAAGAATTCAGTGTGTTATTACAGAGTATTATAGAAACATCGCCAGAAAATACCTTAGCGGTTTACGGCGGTAAACTCAGTAATATTAAAAAAGGTCTAGAACTGTTAGTCAGCCATTTAGGTAGTGATACAGCAAGCTCAAGCAAACAAAAAGATCCTGAGTTTACCCGCTATATCATTAGTTTAATTAACTTAGAAAGACGCCTGGCTAAACAACCTCAACAACTCAATGCATTGGGTGAGCGTATCAACGCAACCGAGCGACAACGTGAACATTACGCAATAACAAGCGAGACATTAATTGCCAGTTTCGCCAGTATTTACAGCGATATCATTAGCCCATTAGGTCATAAAATTCAGGTGACTGGCGAACCAAGTATTTTAAAGCAGAATATAAATCAATATAAAATAAGAGCGTTATTATTAGCAGGCATACGTGCTGCGGTATTATGGCGACAAGTAGGCGGTAAAAGACGTCATATATTGTTTAGTCGCAAAAAAATAGTCGATACGGCTAAATCATTACTCAACAGAATTTAGTAAACATTTTATAAGAACTTAATAACAACTTAAGCACTATTTAGCTCTGTCACTTCACCGGTAAGTTACAGAGAATATTAATATAACCTACATATAACCTAGGAAAACATTATGGAACTTTCAGCATTAAGTGCTATATCACCAGTCGATGGTCGTTATGGCAGCAAAGTAAAATCATTACGCCCAATCTTTAGTGAATTTGGCTTAATTAAATACCGTGTTACGGTAGAAGTACGTTGGTTACAAAAACTTGCCGAAACAAGTGCTATTGCCGAAGTTCCAGCATTTTCTGCGCAAGCAAATGCAGCTTTAGATGCAATTGTTACTGACTTCAGCGAAGCAGATGCTTTAAGCATTAAAAAAATTGAAGCTACAACTAACCATGACGTTAAAGCGGTTGAGTATTTCTTAAAAGATAAAATTTCCGATAACGCTGAATTACACGCAGTAACTGAATTTATTCACTTTGCTTGTACCTCTGAAGACATCAACAACTTATCTCATGGCTTAATGTTGAATGACTGTCGTGAGCAAGTATTATTGCCAGAGATGGACAAAATTTTAGCGGCTATCAAAGCGCTTGCCATTGAATACAAAACTATTCCTATGATGTGTCGTACTCACGGACAACCAGCTTCACCTAGTACCTTAGGTAAAGAAATGGCTAACGTGTATGTACGTTTACAACGTCAACGTGAACAAATCGCTAAAGTTGAACTATTAGGTAAAATTAACGGCGCTGTAGGTAACTACAATGCTCACCTTAGTGCTTACCCAGAGGTTGACTGGCACGAATACGCGAATGAATTTGTTACTTCATTAGGTTTATCATTCAATCCGTTTACCACGCAAATTGAACCACATGACTATATTGCTGAGCTATTTGATGCCATAGCACGTTTTAATACCATATTAATCGATTTTGATCGTGATATCTGGGGTTACATTGCTATGGGTCACTTCAAGCAAAGAACAATTGCTGGTGAAATTGGTTCATCAACTATGCCACATAAAGTTAACCCTATCGATTTCGAAAATTCAGAAGGTAACTTAGGTATTGCTAATGCATTATTTACTCACTTAGCACAGAAATTACCAATTTCTCGCTGGCAACGTGATTTAACCGACTCAACTGTTTTACGAAACTTAGGTGTTGGTTTTGCTCATGCAATGATCGCTTACGGCGCAACATTAAAAGGTATCAGCAAGCTACAAGTTAATGAAGCCAACTTAGCCGCTGAATTAGACAGCAACTGGGAAGTATTAGCAGAGCCTATTCAAACAGTAATGCGTCGTTACGGTATTGAAAAGCCGTACGAAAAATTAAAAGACCTAACTCGTGGTAAGCGTGTTAACGGTGACTCAATGCGTGCGTTTATTATGACCCTTGAATTACCCGACCATGCTAAAGCACTGTTATGTGAAATGACTCCTGCTAGCTATATTGGCCGTGCAGTTGCGTTTATTGATGAATTAAAATAATCAGTTTTATCATTTAATGACAACCTAAAAAAAGAAGGCTTTGCCTTCTTTTTTTATATCTATTTTCCGAGCTTATGTACGAAAGAATATTGCTCTATTCCCTGATTAACAAAATCGAAAATAAAAAAACAAAAAAAGACACATCTGTATTGGCAATAGCCGCAGTTATTAACTAGTCTGAATGTACTTCAGGTTTACACCTTTTCTAGTTATATTGGGTCAAATAAATGTCTTACAGTATTAGCCAAGTAAAATGGCAACAAGCTGCTCCACTACTAAAAAATATTCGTGAAAAAGTATTTGTCTGTGAAAGACGCATTCCTAGAAAAATTGAATTTGATCAAGGTGATCGTACCGCTTACCACATGCTAGTATGTGACGATAACAGCCAAGAGCCTATTGCTACAGGACGTATATCTCCACAAGGGGAAATAAGCCGTATTGCCGTGGTTATGGGCTATAGAAGTAAAAGAATTGATAACTTTATTATGCAGGGTTTATTTGGTATCGCACGTAAACTCATGCTCAAGGAAGTTTTTATTTCCAGTCCGTTAGATAAAGTAGATTACTTTACTCAACATGACTTTCACCCCTTGGGCTCAGTTTATATGGTGGCTGGCATGCCAAAGCAACGTATGGCATGCACGATAACTAAGGCAGCTTGCCATGTAGAAAAGGCTAAGTATTACCTAAGTCATTAACTTACTATTATTTAGCTTCCCACAAAGACTCATCTTCATAAAGTTTATACAAACCATCGGCACGGCCAATTAATAACTGAGCAAAATCATGTTGTTCGGCATTTTTTGCTTGTAACAGGTTTTCTGCTTGCATCTGCCATTTTAACGAAAAGTGTCTCAAGGCATCACGAGCATTGGGAGCCACCTCAATACTGCTGTGATCGCTAGGTAAGTCACCACATAATACCCAAAACTTTTTACCATCCAGTGATGTTAATTTCCATAACGCCAACAGAGGTACTAAATAGCGACTATCTTCGACGGTAACACTATTGGTAACAATGCCTTTTTCCGCTAAATATTTAGTGGCACTTTGATATTGCTCTTTTATCCACTGCTGTTGTTGCTCTTCTGTCATCTGTACTGCTTTGGTCATTTTAACTCTCTAATAATTCTAATTTATCTTGGGTTAGTCATTTATAGCAGCGCTAAGTTTGTCATTAATTTTGGGTAAGTTGTATCTTTTCGCTTACAGCTTGCACCCTAATATTAAATTCTTAATTTTTCCGTGACTAGCTTGGCTATTTTCTAGGTGCTATCGTTCCTTCACAACATTACAACACATTTAAATTGCCTTTTCTAGCAAGAAAAAATGGAGAAAAAACGATGGCTTTATTTGATTTACCTGATTTTGACGATCACGAACAAGTAGTGTACTGCAGTGATGCTGCAAGCGGACTAAAAGCAATTATTGCCGTACATAGTACCAAACTTGGTGCTGCGGTAGGCGGCTGTAGAATGTGGGATTATGCCAGTGATGAAGAGGCTCTCGTTGATGTATTACGTCTATCTAAAGGCATGACCTATAAAAATGCTTTAGCGGGTTTATCTATGGGCGGTGGTAAATCAGTTATTATTGGTGATGCCAAAACACTTAAATCTGAAGCGCTTTTTAAAGCCTTTGGTGAAGCATTAAATAACCTAAATGGCCGCTACTTAAGTGCTGAAGATGTCAATATCACCACCAGTGATATCGCTATTGCTAATAGCGTTACCCCATATGTAACCGGTACTGAAGGTAAAAGTGGTAACCCCGCTCCTTTTACCGCCCTTGGAACTTTCCTAGGTATCAAAGCCTCGGTCAAACATAAACTTAATCGTGATGATTTAACCGGTCTTAAAGTGGCCATTCAAGGCCTAGGCAGTGTCGGCTATCTTTTATGTGAACACTTACATAAAGCTGGGGCAAAGCTTGTTATCACCGATATCAATCAAGCGGCCTTAGATATAGCGGCTACCGAGTTTGATGCTAAGGTTGTCGGTTTAGATGAAATTTATGATCAAGATGTTGATATTTATGCACCTTGTGCATTAGGTGCCACCATCAATGATGAAACTATATCGCGATTGAAAGCTGTAATCGTTGCAGGTTGTGCTAATAACCAACTAGCTGAGCCTCGCCATGATCAAGCACTAGTAGACCGTGGCATATTATATGCGCCTGATTATGTTATTAATGCTGGTGGTATCATCAATGTATCATTTGAAAGTAACTACGATGCTAAGAAATCGACGATAAAAGTCGAAGAAATTTATCATACACTATTAGATATTTACACTAAGGCTGATAGTCAAAATAGGCCTACTGGTATTATTGCTGATGAAATGGCCCGCGCAATCATTAAAAATGGTGGTAAGTAACAATTAGCTTATCAAGCTGTATGCAAGTAACCAACAAAATTGCCGAGGCTACACTATAATTGCTACAAATGCCCTCATAGGGAATAGCAATGAAAGCTTTGATTATTTTGTTGTTGCTTGTTGCAGTCGATTGTTTTGCCGTAACAACGGTGACAACAGCAGGAAAACAAAAACCTGATGATGCCAGTCACGATTATTTTATTGGCTTACTACGCCTTGTCTTAATCGAAACGGCTGATGAATATGGTTTCGCTGTTTTACAAACTGTACCCTACCCTGGGCAAGAGCGAATGTTAAAGCTGCTAGCATTAGGCGCATTTTATGATGTGGTCTGGGCTGGAAATTCAGATACTCGTGAGTCTGAAGTTCATAAAATCCCTTTTCCTTTATTTCGTGGGGGGTTAGGTTGGCGCGGTATGATAATCCGTCAGCAAGACAAACATAAGTTTTCCACTATTAATTCCGTCAAAGACTTAAGCAAATTAATTGCTTGTCAGGGGCTACACTGGCCAGATGCTGATGTGTTAGAGCATGCCGGCCTATCTGTTGCCCGTGTAGGTTACTTTGATGCTATGTTACATATGGTAGAGTTAAATCGGTGTGATTATTTACCCTTAAGTGTTTTTGAAGGTAAAGCTGAACTGGCCGTAGTGCAAAATAGCTTTCCAAACCTTATCTTTTACCAAGACTTAATTATTCAATACCCACTTACCATGCATTTCTTTGTTAAAAATAATAATAAACCGTTAGCCAAAAGGTTAATTCTAGGATTACAACGCCTTTATGACTCTGGCGCCTACGATGATTACATGCAAAACCATCAATTAACCCAATATGCTTTTCCGCTAACTAAATTTAAAAAATCAAGAGTGATCAAGTTAACAAACCCTAATAATAAGCAGGCAGAATTAACCGAGTTAGCAAAGTTTGGTTTATCTTGGCCGAGTGATAATTCACCTGAAAATAAATAGCAAAAACCCAGCAAATTGCTGGGTTTTATTTTACTACGAACTAAAAAGCTAAGAAATCAAAAGCTAAAGAGTGCTAATCGATTAACTGGTATTGCTCACGCAAGATAGTAATAATTTCTGCTTTTGGATTATCAGATAATACAATTTTATCACCGGTGATTTTTTCAGCAATACTGATATAAGTCTTTGAAACATCCATGAGTACTGACAATGGCAGTTTATTATCACGTGCTAATGCTTCTCGCTCATTCAT
>JALJPA010000129.1 GCA_022969215.1 Colwellia sp.
TAATCATATAAATGAAGAGTGGTACCTTTTCCTGAGTGGCATATACGGCTTGTGTACCAAGACAGGTCTGCCTGAAGATATAGCAGCGAAAGAATTCTCAATCCTAGAAATAAATGAGTTATCAGAGCTTGATGACTTAACGGACCAACAAATAAATAAGCTTACTGTAGCGGTTAATCTCTTAGACTCTGCCAGTTCATTGTTTGCTCCCCACGAACGGTTACGAAGTTCACGCCATCGTTTGGTTAATGAAGTCCGTCGTAAGTATCAGTTACAAAGCTAACAACATTAAACTTTAAACAAGCTGAGCTTACTGGTGTTAAGCTTTTCTTAAATTAAGATGAAAGTAGGGAATATATGACGAATAAAATGACTAAAGTAGAAAAAACAGGTTTTATCTTAGTTTTACTTATGGTTTTGTTACAGGGATTTTATGGCACTTTTGCTTACTTTGACCCGGCAACCTTTTCCAGTTTAAGAGGAACAGAGCTATTTTCAAATAAGGATGCTGACTGGGTTACAATATATGGCTCACGTACACTATTTATCACGCTAATTCTCGGTTACCTTTTATATACTCGCAATTATTTAATTTTAATGTGGGCGGCATTATTCGGCATGGTCATGCCTATTACCGATGGTTTTCTTGCCTATGAAGCGCAAGCGCCGATTAAAGTTGTCTTGAAGCATATTGCTACGGTCGTATATTTATTAGTGATATGCTTGGTTTTAAAAAAAGTTGTTGCTCAAAAGACTTAGGACAGCGCTTATGCTAGATAACGAAAATACCGGTCTTATCGTGATAGATATACAAGGGAAGCTGGCTCGCTTAGTCCATGAAAGTGATGCTGTGATTGCTAATTGTGAAAAATTGATTAAAGGCGCACAAGCGCTTAGCTTGCCAATATTATGGCTTGAACAAAATCCGAGAAAACTTGGCCCAACGGTTGAAATTTTGGCGGAGATACTTGATAACCAGCAGCCTATAGCAAAATTTACCTTTGATGCTTGTCTAGAGCCTAAGTTTATTGAAGCTGTGCAGGCAGCAAATATTGAGAGCTGGCTTATTTGTGGTATAGAAGCGCATATTTGTGTCTACCAGACCGCCCTTAGTCTAAAAGTATCAGGGTTTAATGTTCAATTAGTTGGCGATTGCATCTCGTCACGTTCGCTTGACAATAAAAACCTGGCCATCGTTAAACTACTCAATCATGGCGTCGATGCTACGGGTTTGGAAATGTGTTTATACGAATTAGTGAAAGATTGTCGTGCGGTAGAGTTTAAAGAAATCCTGGGCTTAATTAAATAGTGTTACTGTACTCGTTGTACTTTCTGATGCGGAGCGGAACACTGCTTGACTGGCGATAGGTGCTTTTCAAAAGATTAGCAATACCTACATCATTAATATTACAATGACGCGAATTATTTTGAGGCGTATATGAATATTAATAATGCAGAAAGAGATGCTCTCTATAAAGTGATTTTTTCACGTAGAGATGTACGAAAAGACTTTTTACCTACGCCAATACCGGATGATGTATTGGCACGAATTCTTCAAGCTGGCCATCATGCGCCAAGTGTCGGCTTTATGCAGCCTTGGGATTTTGTCTTAGTTACTGAAGAAAACACTAAAAATGCGCTTAAAAGAGGTTACGACTTAGCCAGTATTGAATCAGCTCAGCAATTTTCTGATGACAAAAGGGAAGAATATCAAAGCTTCAAGTTAGAAGGTATTCTAGAAGCACCCCTAGGTATATGTGTTACTTGTGATAGAGGAAGAAATGGTCCGGTAGTTATCGGCCGTACTATAAAGCCTGAAATGGATCTTTACAGCACTGTATGTGCCATTCAAAATATGTGGTTAGCCGCAAGAGCTGAGAATATTGGTTTAGGCTGGGTCAGTATCATCCATGATGATGTATTACGAGACACCTTGAATATACCTAGCAACATAGAAATAATTGCCTATTTATGTTTAGGTTATGTTTCAAAATTTAGCGATAAACCTGAACTGGAAGAATTTGGCTGGTTACCTAGAGAAGATATAAATCGACTTATCCATAAAGAAAAATGGTCAAGTAAGGCGTGACTTAGCTAACAAGGGGTTTATATGTCGAACAGGTATCCTTTGCTAGTATGCACATTTAATACTTCACCTAAAGTAATGCTGAGACAGCTAAATTAGCCGGTTTCATTTATTAACAGGCAAGTTATCAATTTTTTTCCATTAAATTGGGCGTTTTATTTCAGGAGTAGCTAGTGTGAACAAATATATAGTTATAGCGTTAATGGTCTTTTCGTCGGCTATTCAAGCCGAAGGTAGGGAAGTATTAAACGTCGACCGCTCGGTATCAAATAAGATTAATTTGTCTTTTCCTAATGACAAGAATATTAAACCGAAAGCGGGTGACTTTGAAATAATTAATTATGTGCTAATGAGCAATGAAGTAGGTGAACGTTGGAGTGTTATAACACTGACAAACTTATCCTCGGGTAACCGCGATTTAGACCAAGATCATTTAATGGCACTCTTTGCGGACGGCAGCCGAAACAGCCCGCTACAGTATAAATTAAACTTCAAAGGCAAAGAAACACAGTCCATCACTGTTTCGTTTGGAGAATATAAGTTTCCAATACTGAGCATATATTCAAGCCATTAAAGATAGAAAGCCCATTTACGTTAGGTGAGGTCAGGTTTCTAATGAGAATAATATTAGTTCGGCACGGTAAGCCAACATCGGCAGATAACCCAAAAGTTGGTGCTTTCGAGTATATTAAATGGATCAGGCGGTATAACTATTCCGATGTTGCTCAGCATAGTCGCCCTGATAACATCAATAATAGCTTTAAGTCTTATTATGTCGTATCAAGTGATTTGAATAGAGCTATACACTCAGCAAATATTTACCTTGGCAAGGCACCTGAGCAGATTGATAGAATTTATCGTGAAATGGAAATACCTAGATATAAATTGCCGTTTCAATTGAAAGCTTGGCACTGGGTTTACCTATCAAGATTCCTTTGGATGCTTGGCTATAAAGGGCCATTTGAATCGTTTAAAGAAGCCAAAATAAGAGCCGACATTGCCGCTGTTAAGTTAATTAAAATTGCACAAAGCCAAAACAATATTGTATTGTTTGGTCATGGCTATATGAATCGTTATATTAGAAAAGCGTTAATTAATAAAGGTTGGCGGTTAAATGAAAAAAGTAATGCCTATTGGGGCGTTACCAGCCTAGAAACGTAGAAAGCACATAACGTCATGACATATATACACGAGTTATAGCATGACACATTCATTCAGCCCTACTTCATATTTCATCGTCCTTAAAACAATATAGAATAATAAAAGCTGCCATTTCCTATTATTGAAATACTTAAAAGAGCTAAAGTCATTACTTCAGTTTTAATGGATAAAGTGAATTGATTGCGCATACCAGCCTCCTATTAGTAACCACTCAGGGGATTACCAAAACCTAGTTGAAATATAAATAATTAACGAATAACAGACAGTTAATCGAAAGATATAACTAAAGGTTATTAACCGAAGTATTGCTTTATTCTAACCATCAGCACAACACAGCAAGATAAAACTAAACATTTACAGGCATGCCTTTGCATAAAATATTTAAAATGACTAAATAAAAGACAGCTAACAGCCTGTTTAACTTAACGGTTTAGCTAATATTACTTGTCATAAGCAGCAATTACGTGAATACTTAAACAGCTTTAATTAAAGCTATTTAAAGTCTCTTTAGTTGCAGCTTATTTACAACTTCACTATCGCAAAGATATACGGTGAGTGAAGTGCATATCATTCGTTAAACTTCTTCTGGATACCTATTATGAATTTAGATAAATCAACAAAACGTATAGCAAAAAGAGTTAAAAAGGGCTTTCAAGGTTATCCTCAAATTTCACTGGCTTATTTTGGGGCATCTGCTGATTGTGCTACCGAAGTTGTTGTTGGTTACACCGCCGAAGAAGGGGCATCTGTGCAAGAGCAGAAGTTTACTAGCAAAGGTGACGCACGAAAAGATGAGACCATTCAAACTACATTATTAAAAGTTATCGAACGAGCAGACGCTAAAACTGTGGTAGAAGTGGCTGGTGTAGCTATTATCTAAGAATACTAGCGACTAGCTAAGCTGCTGTTACTTAGAATAACAGCTACCCTTAGCCTGAGTAGGCATAGTCTATTCACTAAGAGCCACTTGGCGGTCGACTATCTTGCATCAATACATCTAACTTAACTTGCGCTTTCTTGTGGTTTTCTTGGTCTATGACTTCAATCATTTCACATTCGTCTCGAATCATTTCAGCAATAAGACTTGGGTAATGACGGCAATCCTCAGGTCTATCTAAGTAGATACTGCAGGTATACAAGTTAACATCAGTCGGTTTTCTTTTCGGGGCGATGTCGAGAAAAGGGCAGCTTTGTAGCCTTAAACCCGATTTAGGGTCGAACCATATCTCGTTGTTTTTAACGAATTCGAAGATGTCGGGGTTAAATATTTCCCATAGGTCTATTTCTTCTTGAGTGGCAGCAAGATCGCCACCGCCATATTTGATACAACATTTCCCGCATTGATTACAATCTTTCATAGTTCACTAGTGAGTAGATATAGACACTGTTATTGTATCATTATTGCTACTTTTAGTAGTTGAAGTTAAACCGACGGTGATTTTACCTTCTATAGCAAACCGTTTGCACGGGGGACTTTGCCTTTCATTAGGCATTACGTATTAAAAACATGCCATTTTTTACTAAAAAACAAAATAAAAGCCAGACAGACAATTCAACTGTCGACTATTTACCACTTTACGTTATACTGCCGCGCTAAAACCAAGTATTTAAATTAGCGGAGACCATCATGCACGATCTTTATTACAAAGGACGTATCTACACTAGACATAACCATGTAACCACAGGTTATAACACTAAACGTGCTGTTAAGCTTGGTAGTGAAAAAAATCCATTAACGCTAGTGGTTGCCAGTGATGAAAGAAAATTAGAAGTTGCAGCCTTAGTTGCCGAAAATGGACTGTTTGCCGATATTAGCGTGGATAGCGCTATTGAAGAAAATATCAATGAACTTAACTCGACACTAAACAAGCCGACGACCACTCGATTCGACAAAACGCCAAACCGCAATGATCCTTGTTTATGCGGCAGTGGCAAAAAATACAAAAAGTGTTGTGGTTAATAAGACCACATTGTTCGACTCTTTATTAATAAATTAGTTTATTTAAGCCACTGCAGCTCATTTCACTGATAAATTTGTCAGCGGCAGTCGCTTAAGTAAATGCTTGTCTTAAGCGCTACCCTCCTCATTTTGTACTTTTGAATGTATACGCTTCTATTTAGCGATTACTCTCTACCTGTAGGCACACCTGCCAAAGTGGTAATATCAATAAAATCTCTCGTTAAAAACCATTCGCGGTAAGAAAAGTGTAACTGTATAATTTTTATTATAAAAGTACGTTTTTTAACCGTAATTAACTAATTGCGGTTAATGTTCAAATTTGTTACATATATTAAGTCGATAATCGTGCTTAAAGGTAGCATTCTGCCTCACTTTAGATTAAATTTGCTGCCTTATATTAACTACAGTTATCAAGAGCGCCTTATGTTAGAAAATACTCTCCCTCAACTCGAACAACTGATTGAAGACATCATTACAAAAAATAACCAGCTAAAAAACCAAATAGTTGACCTTGAACAGAAAAACACGTTGCTTACTGATGAAAATGAAACTTTGCAACTTGAAGCACTTGACGGTGAAGAAAAGCAAAAGAAAACCAACGATGTTTTAACAAACTTATTAGGTAAATTGCAAAGCGCATAAGAGGTTGATTAATGATTACGGAAGACTCTAAAAGCATCAGCATTGAAATTATGGGCAAGCAACATCAGTTTACTTGCTCAGCTGAACAAACAGAGGATTTAAATCAAGCTGCTAGTAACCTTGCTGTTATGTGTAAAGATATCAAGAAGCAAGCGGGTAATGCTAACAGTGAACGTGCTTTATTGGTTGCAGCCATTAATTTAAGTCATTCACTATTAATGGCGAATAATAAAATAGAAAGTTATCAACTTGGACAAGATGCTTTAATTTCCACGTTAAAAAGCGCGTTATAACTTTTGAGTTACTTTTAAGTATTACTGCTATCGTTTCTCTGGCTACTAGATAGTTAAGAGAGCGGCAATACGGGTGACTTTATCTCTAAACGCATTATTTCTAAGTACCAAGAGTTGTTTATTTAGGAAAACTACTTTATGGCTGATGCCAGCATTGAATTTAAAGGGTCAAGCTTTACCCTGTCAGTTTTACATTTAAAAAGTGCAACATTAGTGGATATTCGTGCTGATTTAGCCAAAAAAGTAGCACAAGCACCTGATTTTTTTTACCTTGTACCTATAGTCGTGAGTATTGATAAACTCAATGACGATATCGACTATCAAGGAATAAAAACATTAATTGAAGAATTCAATTTCACCTTTGTCGGCTTTACTGGCGCTATTTCTAAGGAGCAACGTCAGCTTATTCGTGAATGTGGCTTTTCATTTATCAATATGGCAAAAGCCAACACAGTCAAAAAACCACTGCTTGTTGAAGGGGCTGTAGCAGAAAAACCCAAAGCAGTTATCGCTACACCGCAACGTGATTTATATACGGACAAGATACACCGAGGTCAAATTCGATCTGGTCAACAAGTTTATGCTAAAGATCAAAATTTAGTGGTGATTGGTTCAGTGTCTGCGGGCGCTGAAGTCATTGCCGATGGCAATATTCACGTCTATGGCTCATTACGTGGTCGAGCCATTGCCGGCGCAACCGGCCATCATAAAGCGCAAATATATTGCCAAAAACTTGAGGCTGAGTTGGTCTCTATTAATGGTAATTATTGGCTTAGTGAGTCAATGGAAGAACATTGGGCCTCGCCGGTATATATTCAGTTGACTGATAACGAACTTACCTCATCAAAACTCATTTAATTTTTAACTTATAAAGGATATTCGGTCTATGGCACGAATAATAGTGGTTACATCAGGAAAGGGCGGTGTTGGTAAAACGACCTCAAGCGCTGCAATTGGTCTTGGTTTAGCGTTAAAGGGACATAAAGTAGTCTTAATTGATTTTGATATTGGCCTGAGAAATCTTGACCTTATTATGGGCTGTGAACGCCGTGTGGTATACGATTTTGTCAATGTGATCAATGGTGAAGCTACCCTGAATCAGGCATTGATTAAAGATAAACGCGTTAGTAGCTTATCTATATTACCCGCCTCACAAACACGCGATAAAGATGCCTTGAATAAAGAAAATGTCGGCAAGGTGCTAGAAGATCTCGGCAAGCTCTATGACTTTATCATTTGTGATTCACCAGCGGGTATTGAAGCTGGCGCTATGATGGCTCTTTATTATGCTGATGAAGCTATTATCACCACCAACCCAGAAGTATCATCAGTACGTGATTCTGATCGTATTATCGGCATGTTAGCAAGTCGCTCACGTAGAGCAGAACTTGGCTTAGAGCCAATAAAAGAGCATTTACTATTAACCCGTTATTCACCTAAACGTGTTGCTGAGGGTGAAATGCTCAGTGTCGAAGATGTTGAAGATATTCTTTCCATACCGCTATTAGGTGTTATTCCTGAGTCGCAAGCTGTGCTTAAGGCATCAAATGCTGGCGAACCAGTTATTTTAGATACCGAAAGTGATGCCGGTCAAGCCTACCAAGATGTGATTGATCGCCTTTTAGGTGAAACCATTGATTTTAGGTTCTTAGTTGCCGAGAAAAAAGGCATTTTTAGTCGGATGTTTGGAGGATAACATGGCATTACTAGATTATTTTTTACGCAAAAAAGAAAAGCAGGTAACCACGGCTTCCAGAGCGAAAGAACGTCTGCAAATTATCGTGGCTCATGAACGTAATAGTCGCAATAAGCAGCCAGATTATTTACCGCAACTAACCGCAGATATTCTTGTGGTATTGCGTAAATACATTCAAGTCTCAGATGAAAGTTTTTCGATAAAACTTGATAATAAAGATGGTGATTTAAACGTGTTAGAGCTCAATATTGAATTGCATGATGAGCAGAGTCCAAGCTAAACGTTAATAAGTTAGCTTAAGATAATAAAAAACACCAAAGCTCAGTAATTGATATCTACTGGGGATTGGTGTTTTTTGTATTTACTAGTGTTATCAGCATGGTAAATTAATACTTAGCTAAGTTCCCCACGCAAACTTAGCTGCATTTGTTCACACATCTCCTGGTAGCTTAAGTTTTTGCTTAATAAATAATGTAGCTTAGTTAACGTCGCCTCTAGGGTCATATCATGACCACTTATGACTCCGACTTCACTCAGGGCATTACCTGTAGCATAACCCGACATATTAACCGTGCCTTTAATACATTGGCTACAGTTCACCACGACTATACCTTGCTCTTTTGCTTTTCTTAAGCAAGATAATAACGCTTTATCTTGCGGCGCATTACCGACACCATAACTACGTAAAATAAGCGCTTTCACTGGTTGTTTAATAGTATTTTCAATCACGGCACTGCTAATACCTGGGTATAAATGCACGACCCCGATGGGTTGAGGGGTGATTTTTGACAGCTGTAATGGTTCAACCTTTTCTACCGGCTCGGCTATTTTTCCTGCGACTAGTTGAATATTAATACCGGCTTCAAGTAGTACCGGCATATTAGGCGAGTCAAAGGCGTTAAAACCATCGGCATAAGCTTTTATACAGCGATTACCACGGTAAAGTTTGTTATTAAAAAATAGACCTACTTCGCTAATGGGGTAATTGGCGGCAATATATAATGAATTTAGTACATTAACTTGGCCATCAGAGCGTAGTTGGCTAAAGGGGATTTGCGAGCCGGTGACAATAACGGGCTTGCTTAAATTTTCGAACATAAAAGATAATGCTGAACTGGTATATGCCATGGTATCGGTGCCATGTAATACAACAAATCCATCGTAATCATCATAATTGGCTTTAATATCATCGGCAATACGCTGCCAATCACTGGGCGTCATATTTGATGAGTCAATTAACGGCTGATATTCACTGATGGTAAAATCAGGCATTTCACTGCGATGAAATTCAGGCAAAGCATTGATTGATTCAGTAAGATGGCCCTTAGCAGGTACAAAACCTTGGGTGCTTTGCATCATTCCGATAGTACCGCCGGTATATGCAACGTAAATTCTTTTTTTCATCATAATTCTTAATGCTATGTTTTAGATTCTAGAAATTAATGACATTATATCTTAGCAAGCAGGATACTTGCTATAGCAGTAGGTAGATGAATGTGGTCACAATGACAATTCTTTACAGGGAGGTCAGGGCGGAGACGCATGTTAAAAACGTAGTACTTTAGGTATTTTGGTTGGATTAGCTGTTTTAGCTCCAATTTTTGTTTTAAAAAAGCTGAGCAATAAAAAAGAGGCAGTTATTTGCATAACTACCTCTTTAAATTAAACGTTTAGACTGTGGTGCTTAGTTTGCACTACACGCCACACATAAAGTATAGCGACCTTGTGGGTCATTAAACTGGTTCATTTGTGTTAACTCAGCTTTCATCAGTGAAATGAACTGTGATAACGGCTTATTACTTACCGCATTGGATGCTAAAGCAATATTGCTATGTTCTTTGCTCGCAGTAAACATGCTAATTAAAGACGATGAGTTACCCAATAATTGCTGCATAATTTTATTACGTGAAGATTGCTGCTTTTCAATTAACAGGGTGTCATATTGTTCAAGGTTAGCAAGGCTTGCAGCGGCAACAACCGCGTCAGTTAAGTTACCTAGTTCATCAACTAAGCCAAGTTCTTTTGCTTTTTTCCCTGACCATACACGGCCTTGGGCAATCGCATCAACTTCTTCAACTGTCATATTTCGATTGCTGGCAACTAATTGAATAAATTCTTGGTAGCCTTTATTGATCGATAATTGGAACAAGTTAGCCATACCTGGTGATAGCGCTTGAGTAGGACCGAAACCGGCAATATCGGTAGTGCCAACACCATCAGTATGGATACCCATTTTACTTAATGAATCTTCAAACGTCATCATCATGCCAAAAATACCAATGGAGCCGGTAATTGTTGACGGAGCTGCGTAAATTTTATCTGCAGGTGCTGAAATCCAATAACCACCAGAGGCAGCATAAGTGCCCATTGAAGCAACTACTGGCTTACCAGCCTTTTTCAATAATTCCACTTCTTGGCGAATGATTTCTGAAGCATAGGCGCTGCCACCTGGGCTATCGACGCGTAGCACTACGGCTTTAACATCATCATTAAAACGCGCTTTACGCAGTAGTTCAGCGGTACTGTCGCCGCCAATGGTGCCTGGTTTTTGTGAACCATCTAAAATAGTTCCTTTAGCAACAATAATGGCTACTTTATCGCTAGGGCTGTCAGCAAGCTCTACGCTTTCATCTAATGAAGAATTGGTTGCTGCGATGTAATCTTGATAACCGATATGGCTGTAGCTATTGCCTTTTTTACTTTTACCTACTAAATCAATAAGCTCAGCGCGCATTTCTTGGCGTGTTTTAAGTTGGTCAACCCAGTTATTGTTAAGGGCATATTGGGCAAAACTACTGTCAGCAGCACTAAACTTAGCGACGAGTGTATCGATATTTTCATCGAAGTTTTCTACACCAAAATCACGACGCTTAGCAACATCTTCTTTATATTGCTGCCATAAATCAGTCAACCAAAGTTTATTGGCTTCTTTAGCGGCATCAGACATGTCATCGCGGATAAAGGGTTCAACTGCAGATTTAAAAGTACCAACGCGGAATATGTGCTGGTTAATGGCTAATTTTTCTAATGCCGACTTAAAGTACATTTTATAGCGACCGTAACCATCAAGTAACATAAAGCCTTGTGGATTTAACCAAATATCGTTAGCGGTACTTGCTAGGTAATATTGGTCTTGCGAGAATTGATCGCCAAAAGCAATAACTTGTTTGCCTGTACTTTTAAAATCTTCTAGCGCATGAGCAATATCTTGTAACTTAGTTAAACCAGTGCGGTTTAAGCCTTGTAGTTGTAAAACTAATATTTCTACCCGATCATCTTTTTTGGCTGTACCGATAACATCAAGAATATCGCTGAGTAAAATTTCTGGGTTATCATCTTTTTGCTCCATCGCTTCCGATAAAAAAGCTTCCATAGGATCTACTTCACGCTTTTGCTCCACCACATCACCCACTAGGTTAAGAACTAAAGCTGTTTTTTCAGGTACTTGTATTTGTTCATCGCCACTTGAGATCACCGCAATGAAACCGAATAATAGTATAAAAAATACTAGGTTTACCACCACTGAGCGCGTCAGGGTTAACACGCGCCATAGCGAAGAAAAGATCCGTTTTATAATGCCTGGATTATTATTCATATATATATATCTTAAATTGATTAAATTAAAAATTCTCAACTCTATACTACCTTAATGTTTACCAAAACTTAACATATGGCCTCAGCTAGATTGTAAATATTTATGGCAACTTAGATGAAGACGGTTATTTATGGGTAAATAATGGTAAGAATGAAAGTCTTTAGTGATTAAAGCGTTCTTATTATTAATCGTATTTTTTCTTTATATAAGACCGCCCGTATGCAACTTTTACAACATTACTACCAAGGCTTTTTAAGCCAACTTAAAAACTTTGATGGCATTCCAGCTTTATTAATAAGGCTCTATCTTGCACCGGTATTTATCATGGCTGGCTTTAGCAAAACTCAATTACTCAGTGAAGAAGTAACAGGTTTCAGTGCCTTTTTGGCGGATCCTAATATTGTCGCTTGGTTTGGTAACAGTGATTGGGGCTTGGGATTACCTTTCCCAGCTTTACTGGCTAATTTAGTTATTCTGGTTGAGTTTTTCGGTGGTTGGTTATTATTAATTGGTGCGTTAACGCGCTTAATTAGTATTCCGCTTATGTTTACCATGATAATTGCGGCCACTTCTGTTCATGCTGATAACGGTTGGTTTGCTATCACACCAACTAACAGTGATATAAGTCCAGCTAAAGTTCTCACTTGGCTTGGTGTTGAAGGTGCGCAAGCGAGTTTGGAGAATAGTGAACAAACAGCAACGCGACTTGTAAAAATGCGAGAATTGCTGGAAGAAAATGGTAATACTGATTGGCTTTACGAGAAGGGAAATATTGTTGTGCTAAATAATGGTATCGAGTTTTCAACAACCTACTTTATTATGTTGCTAGCGCTATTTTTTATTGGTGCCGGTCGTTATACCAGCGTCGACCACTATATAGCGCAACGATTTTTAATCAAGGAACAGCGCTTTAGATAGCTGTATTTATGCCTTAGAACTTTACTCAAAATAAAAAAGCTGAACAGCATAAAACACTGTTCAGTTTTTTTGCTTCTTAGTGTGCTGTGTTTTTGTACAGTCCGCTGTGATTAACGACTGACACGCTTATTTTTAATGCTAGGAACTAAATGACCAAAATGATAAATAGCTAAGCCAAATAACACCATAAAAGCACCTAATATCAATTTATCATTAATTACCTCACCGTTTAACACTGCGCCCAGACTTAAGGCAATTACCGGTGTAATTAGGGTTATCAAGGTAACACTGCTTGCTGATAATTTTTGTAATACGGTAAAATAAGCATAGAAACCAATCAATGAACCAAATACACCTAAATATACCGTGGCCCAAATAGACCTTTCTTGCCATAGTTCAACCGGTAAAGTGCCGTCTAATACTAACCAACTTAATAAGAACATAGGTGTGGCAACCGTTAGTGCGCCAACTGTGGTAGCTAGTGGGTGAATAGCTATTGAAACACTTTTAACCAATACGCCACTTAAACTAAAGAAAAATACCGCTAATAAGATAAAGATTACCCCATAAATACCATCGTCAGCCAAAGTGAAATTATCAGAGCAAACTACCGCTAAACCACACAATGAAATAATCATAGAAAATTTACGCACACCACTGATATTAGGCTCGGCTAAAATTTTCTTTGCCAATAGCGCAGAGATAACGGGAGACAAACCAAAGACCAAAGAAATAATGCCTGACGATAGATAGGGCGCTGCTAGGTACGTGCAAAGCATGCCGCCAAAAATTCCTAACGCCGAATAGCTGTATAAAGTTAATGCCTGTTTATGCCAAGGGAGATTTATTTTACGAACTTTAATTACTAAGGCGCCAAGTACTAGGGCAATAAGCATTCTAAGTAATACCGCTAAACTTGGATTAATGCTCTCAGAACTCCACACTATACCCAATGGGGTGGTAGACCATATTAATAGTACCGCCAAGTAGGCAATTGACACTGACATTTCTCTCTCCTTTGCTTGTTATAAATGCTTTTTTAAATATTTTGGTTAATGCTTCTTTTAAATGAAGTAGGGCTAAAGCTTAGGCAG